>CAZLOP010000009.1:0-15563 GCA_964561205.1 uncultured Clostridium sp.
TATACACAAATCATCAAAATCATTTTTTTTATTTTCTTCTTTATATTTTTCATAAGCTGTAATTATCTCTTCAAAAATATCCTTTGAAAATGTAGGTTTATAATCCCTTAATGGAATTCTTGCAGTTTTAAACAATGATATATTATTTACTGCTTCCTTAACTCTTTCATCACTTACATCATCAAAATGTTTCATTAAAATACTGCTTACTATTTTGTGAACTATACCGCTATCAATAATAGATATATTTTTTCCATAGTTACTGAGCATCTTATAAAATAAGCCATGAAATGTTCCAAAAAAAGGTGCAGAATCTGTATTAAATGTTTTGAAATATCTCATTTTCATATTAACTGCTGCTGCTTTAGTAAATGTTATAATAATTATGTTTTTATTTAAAATCTTTTTATCCTGCACAAGATGATTTACCCTGTTTATTATTACTGTGGTTTTTCCTGAACCTGGTGCAGCTACAATAAGTGCATTACGATCTTCTGTTTTTACTGCATCCTTCTGATATTTGTCAAGATTATACCCCATCTCTGCACCCCATTCTTTTTAATATTTTGTCAATTTTATATACTTTTTAATTTACCAAAGTATATAATTAAATTATTTCCATAGTATAAAATTATAAACAAAATTTTTTATATGAAAAATTTTTACCACTTAATGTATACACAGTATGCTCTCCAATGTATATACACAATATTTTTTTAGTTCAAAATCTATTGTAATGCACATGACATAGTTGTACAATAGTTTTATATTCAATCTTGGAATGATTATTCATTTTATATAGGGAGTTTTTATATGAATACTACAAAGTTTAATGTAAAAAATGAAAGAAACTTAACCATGCTTGTTGACTTTTATGAATTAACAATGGGCAATGGTTATTTTAATGAAGGTTTAAAAGACAAAACAGCTTATTTTGATATGTTTTTCAGACGTGTGCCAGATGGTGGTGGATACTGTATTATGGCTGGTGTTGATCAGCTTATTGATTATCTTAACAATCTTGAATTTACAGATGATGATATTGAATATTTAAAAAGTAAAAATTTATTTTCTGACCAATTTTTAGATTATTTAAAAAATTTTAAATTTGAATGTGATGTATGGGCTGTCCCTGAAGGAAATCCTGTTTTTCCAAACGAACCTCTTGTTACAGTTAGAGGACCTGTTATTCAGGCCCAGTTTGTTGAAACAATGGTTTTACTTTCAATAAACCATCAGACATTAATTGCAACTAAAGCAAACAGAATATGTCGTGCTGCTGAAGGTCGTCCTGTTATGGAATTTGGTTCAAGACGTGCTCAAGGCTATGATGGTGCAATTTATGGTGCAAGAGCTGCTATTATTGGAGGCTGTTCTTCAACTGCATGTACTATCTCTGACAGAATGTTTAATATACCAGCAGTAGGAACAATGGCTCACAGCTGGGTTCAGTTATTTGACACAGAATATGATTCATTTAAAGCATGGTGTGAAATGTACCCTGATGAATCAGTACTTTTAATAGATACTTATAATGTTATAAAATCAGGTATTCCAAATGCAATAAAAGCATTTGATGAAGTTTTAAAACCAATGGGTAAAAGACCAAAGGGAGTTAGAATAGACTCAGGCGATATAACTTATCTTACAAAGAAAACTCGTGAAATGCTTGATGAAGCTGGATACACAGACTGCAGCATTGTAATTTCAAATTCTCTTGATGAACACATAATCAAAGATGTATTAGACCAAGGAGCCTGCATTGATTCTCTTGGTGTTGGTGAAAGACTTATAACTGCTAAATCAGAACCTGTATTTGGTGGTGTATATAAACTTGTTGCCCTTGATGGAAAAAACGGCGAGGTTATTCCAAAAATAAAAATCAGCGAAAATGATGAAAAAATAACAAATCCAGGCTTTAAAAAGATAATAAGAATTTATGATAAAAAAACTGATAAGGCTTTAGCCGATTTAATTGCATTAAGAGATGAAGAAATAAATACAGATGAACCTTTAACATTATTTAATCCTGTTCATACATGGAAAAGAAAAACATTAAAAAACTACTATGTTGAAGATTTACAAAAACAAATTTTTGAAAAAGGAAAATGTATATATGAATCACCTAGTGTTTTGGACATTAGAGAATTTTCTAAAAAACAGACCGAAAGATTATGGCCAGAAGTATTAAGATTTGAAAATCCGCACACTTACTACATTGATTTATCACATAATCTATGGACATTAAAACAGACATTACTTCACAAATATACAAATACATTTGAAGAATAATAATAAAAAATGCTGAGAACCATCTGTTCCCAGCATTTTTTATTAATAAGTTGCAACATTCATAAAAGAATATTCTTCTTTCATTAACGCCTGCAAATCTATATTCATACTATCATCAGTTGAACATTCACAAAACACACATCTATCATCATCATCACATGATTGTGTGTTAAGCATAGGACAACCTTCATCACATTCAACCTTTTTTCTCTTACTTGACCAAAATGGACACTTACTCATATTCCCCACCCTTTTCTTACTCTCTACCATTTTTATGAACCCATTATATTACATCATCAATAAAATGTAAAGTTAAACAACATAATAATATTGTTAATTGTTTTCATATTAATAATTTATGCTAAAAACCACGTTTTTTCATAAAATATATACATTTTTTTCATATTATTTAATCAATAATAATTATCCGGTAATATTTTTAATCATTTAGATTGACTCCTCCATATTTTTTGTATTATAATGGCTATATAGAAATATGTAGAAGAGGTAATGTATTATGGATGAAAATATAGTTTCTATATTTAAAGAAAAAAAATTAAAACTTACCCCCCAAAGACTTGCTGTATATAACTATTTAATGAGTACAGATACTCATCCTTCTGCAGAAACAATATATGCTGCTATATCAGAACAATATCCCACAATGAGCCTTGCTACTGTATACAAAGCTTTAAAAACTCTAGCCAGTGTAAATCTCATTCAGGAACTAAATGTTGGAGAAGGTAACTTTCGTTATGATGGTACAGTTACGCCTCACATTCACATTCAGTGCTTAAAATGTGGTAAAGTTAATGATATATTTGATATTTCATTAAACTCACTTGTTGATGAAGCTCAGCATAAATCAGATTATACAATTGTTTCAAATCAGGTGTATTTTTATGGTTATTGTCCTAATTGTAAATAATTCTTTCCTGCAATATTTATTGCAGGCTTTTTTATTACTTTCTATTCTACACTCCTTTTATATAATCATATAATAAATGGAGGTGATACATAATGAAAAAATTAAGTTCTAAAAAATTATTTCCAAAACATTTTTTATTTATTTCAATAATTTTTTTATTGTTTATTATAGTTCTTTTGTTAACCACCAAAAGATTCCAATCCTTTCAAACCTTTTTTGCAAATTTTAACCAAAATTCACATTATGATTTCAATGCTGATGGTAACGATGATGAATTGCAGGTTATTAATGGGCAAAATAAAATAGATTATACATTAAAAACACTTCATAAAGATTATGTTCTTTCTGATTATGCATCTAGTAAAACTATATTTACATTAAATCATCATTTAGAACCTTTTGTATATATTGGTGATATTTCCAGAGATAAGATACCTGAACTTTTATTAATGGGCAGTAAAAATAATAAAAATGTATCCTATCTCTTTTACTTTTTTGAAAATACCCCAAAACTTATGGAAATAGAATCAAAAAATATAACTGGAATACTTGATAGTAAAAACAGCAAAACTCCTCAGTTATTTTTTATAGATTCAAAAGACAGTACAAATTCATTTAAAAGTATTATGCTTGTATGCAATGAAATTGTGGATACTTCAAAAAGCAATAATGTCATTCCCTCTTTAAATAATATAATACGATTTATTAATATTATTGAACTACCTTATACTGTAGATGATATTCCTGATATTTTTACTCAAAATATAGATAAAACCGACCTCTCTATTCTTTGGCATCTTAATAAAGATAATTTATCTTATTCATTTCAAAATGGTTTCTTCTACGATTATGAATGGGATGATTATGGTAATCCAGTTAACATTAACTGCCGATTGTCTTTTTCTAAAACAGACTTAAAAAATTTCAAATCAAAGAACAGTGAAGAATTTATTATATCTCTTAATCTTACAAAATCTGATTCCAGCTATAAAATAAGCAGTATTAAAATACAATAATGCACAAAACAAGGCCGCAATATAATATGGCGGCCTAACGGGGGATGGGGGGGTTGCTTAATTAAATGTATATTTAATTAGAGCATGTAAGGAGAAAAACGCCTCCTTTACATTACTATTATTAACACTTTGCCATTTAATATTCATAAAAATAATATTTTTATATATTATATTTTTCCTTCACAATATACTTTTATAATCCGATCTATAAATTCTTTCTTTTCTGGATGTATATAATTTTGAAGGTGCCTCAAAAATATAAGGTTTTCATCATTTTCTGAAACTTTTTCTTCTCTATTATGAGTTTTTCTCCGTCTAGTTTCTTTTTTACCACTATCCATACTTATGTCCATATCTTCTATACCCTCATTTAATTCCTGAGATAAATGATTATTTTTTACATCAACACTATTATTGTTAGCTGATTTATTATTCATCATTCCGTTAAGATTATTCATGTTGTTCAAATTATTAAGATTTATTCCTGCCATATTAGCAATATGCTCTAAATTTCCAAGGTTAAACCCATTAGTATTCATTGAAGAAAGCATATTTCCTATACTATTCATATCAACATTTCCGCCAAAAAGATTGATAAGCTGAAACGGATCTATTCCAAATGGATTCTGGGACATATTCATATTATTATCTGTATTATTGTATACAGCAGCTTCATGATTCTTACGCCTATGCTTAGCCATACTCTCCTCCCACTAATAACTTGCCTCATATGTATTAATATATGCATTTTTCTATGAAAATGTTATTTCTTTATACTTCTTTGGAGGACAAAAGTCCTCCATCTATCATCTTAGCCGCAGCAACAACAGCTGTTATTTGAGTTGTTGTTTCCCATATTAAAGAAACATCCACCAAATAATATAAATAATAATATAATTAAATAAGATGATGAACAATTTAATAAACCTGATCCACAGGCTATTAATAAAAAGATTATAGGTGCTACACCACATCCATTTAATAATCCACATCCGTTATTGTTGTTACTGTTGTTATTGCAGCAGCAAGGTTTGCAGCAAGTGCAAGTATTTTCACAGCAACATTTATTCTTCTTTTTAGACATAATTATCTCTCCTTCCTAAAAATTAAGAATATTAATAAGCAAAGTTTGCAGCATTAGCTAATCCATTAGCAGCATACTGTCCATAGCCATAACCATTACCTAATCCGCCACCGAATCCATTACATAGGAATAGAATTACTAATAAGAATAGATAAGCACTACAATTTCCTAAGAAACCATTGCCCCACCATGATCCATTATTTGAGTTACTGTTATTACAGCAGCTACAACAGCTGTTTTTGCAGCAACAATTGTTTTTACAACAACAATTATTATTGTTATTGCAGCAGCAATTACTATTATTATTGTTATATCCGCCTAAAAAACCATTTCCACATCCACAATAAAATAGAATTAATAAAATCCAAATCCATGCATTTAGTCCACATCCACTGCTAAATAGAGCTGGAGAAATGCCCATATTATTATTGTTGTTATTAATAGAACCTGTACTACAGCTACTGTTTCCTGTACTGCTACTATATTCGCTTCCAGAATTTTCACTACCAGTATCTTCACATGAACTTAAACCATTAAGGATATCTGTCATCTCCATAATTGTTCCTCCTTGGAAAATTTTATATTTATACTATATACTATTCCATCTCCATTTTTTTGACACTATTTTTTCTCATATCTATAAATTGCATAGCAATTTATTCAAAGTAAGAACTAAAAACTAAGAACTAAGAGTGGCGGTAGATTTTGCTCAGCAAAATCAATGCAATAATATAATAAAAAATCTGAAGATTTTTTCACCGAAACTTTTAGCTCTTACCTATTAGTTTTTAGTTATATATATTCCGTAAAACTTGTATTTGTAATAAAACCAGAAAATGATAGACTTGCAGTGAAATATATATTCAATAAAATTTCAGCCTCTAAATTTCTTTGAATATATATTCTCTAGCTGCAAGTCTATTATTTTCGTTGAGTTACCACTATATTAAGTTATACGTCCTTTATAGATCTTGTGCATATTTTGCGAAGATATTGTCTATTAACTCATCAGTATTCTTTTTATTTAAAGATGAGTAGAAATAAAATTCATCTTCATCTCTTATTTTTAATGTATCCCTAATTATTTTTTCATTCTTTTTAAATTCAGAATTCTTTAATTTATCACTTTTTGTTGCCACAATTACTGCATCATATCCAAAATGTTTTATCCAGTCATACATCATTACATCATCAGCTGTCGGCTTATGTCTTGAATCTACTAAAAGTACTATTCTTTTTAGTACATCCCTGCCAGTTAAATATGTTTCAATTACCACTCCCCATGATTCTTTTTCACTTTTTGATACCTTTGCATATCCATACCCTGGTAAATCAACAAGATAAAAATCATCATTTATAAGAAAGAAATTAACTAATCTTGTTTTTCCTGGTGTCTGACTCACTTTAGCCAATTTTTTTCTGTTAGTTAATGCATTTATAATTGAACTTTTTCCAACATTTGAGCGTCCAACAAATGCAATTTCATTTCTATTGTCATCTGGATATTGATTTCTTTTTACTGCTGATGTAACAAATTCTGATTTTTTAATTCTCATTAGTATCCACTCCAATTAAAGCATTTTTCAATACTTCATTAACTTCTTTGGCAGAAATAATATTTAAATTATTTCTTACTGAATCAGGTATTTTTTCGATGTCTTTCTCATTTTCCTTTGGAATAATTATTGTATCTAATCCTGCACGATATGCTGCCATTGATTTTTCTTTTAATCCACCAATAGGAAGTACTCTTCCTGTTAATGTAACTTCACCAGTCATTGCAACATTATGCCTTACCTTTTTACCTGATAATGCAGATACTAAAGCTGTAACCATTGTTACTCCTGCAGAAGGACCATCCTTAGGAACTGCACCTTCTGGTGCATGAATATGAACATCCTTTTCCTTGTAAAATGTATCTTCAATTCCAAACTTAGCTGCATTAGCTCTTACATAGCTGTATGCTGTCTTGGCAGATTCAACCATAACATCGCCTAACTTACCAGTAAGTTCTAATTTACCATTTCCGCTCATTGCCATAGCTTCAATTGATAAAGTATCACCACCATAGGCAGTCCATGCCATACCATTAACTACTCCAATTTTATCAGCTTTATCAGCTTTATCAAAATCAAATACACGCTGACCTAAAAGTTCAGTTACTTTTTTCTTTGTTATTGATATCTTCTCACTTTTTTCCTTTAACATTTCTGCTAATGCTTTTCTTATAAGAGATGTAAGCTTTCTTTCTAATCCACGAACACCTGATTCTCTAGTATATCCTTCAATTACTTCTCTTATTGCAGCATCTTTAATATCTATTACCTTACTATTAATATCCAAATCACTAAAAATCTTCTTAATAAGATGTTTCTTAGCAATATTGAATTTTTCTTCATAAGTATAACCACTTACTTCAATAACTTCCATTCTATCTAATAAAGGTCTTGGAACTGTATCTAAAGTATTTGCTGTTGCTATAAACATTGCTTTCGATAAGTTTATAGGTACTTCCATATAGCTGTCTCTAAAATCCTTATTTTGTTCACTATCAAGTATTTCTAATAAAGCATCAGATGGATCTCCTTTATAGTCTGAATTTATTTTATCAATTTCATCAAATAATATTAGAGGATTCATGCTCTTTGCTTCTTTTAAAGAATATACTATTCTTCCTGGAATCGCACCTACATATGTTTTTCTATGACCACGTATTTCAGCTTCATCACGCATTCCACCTAAAGAAATTCTTGTGTAATTTCTGTTAATAGCTTTAGCTATTGATTTTGCAATTGATGTTTTACCTACTCCTGGAGGTCCTACTAAACATAAAATCGGTCCTTTTTGTGACTTACTAAATGCCTTAACAGCTAAATATTCAATAACTCTGTCCTTAACATCTTCCAATCCATAATGCTCACTATCTAATGTTTTACGAACTTTTTCTATATCAATTGCTTCTTTTGTGTATTTTTCCCATGGAATATCAAAGAACCAGTCTAAATATGTTCTTATTACATTTGCTTCTGAAGATGACGGACTCATAGTTTTTAATCTGGCCACCTCATGAGACATTTTTTCTTTGACTTCTTTAGAAACTTTTAATTTTTGTATTTTTTTGTTGTATTCAGCTATTTCATCTATTTCTTCAGGATCATCACCTAATTCTTCAGCAATTGCTTTCATTTGTTCTCTTAAGTAATATTCCTTTTGTTCTTTACTTACTTTATTTTTTACTTTTCCTTCAAGTTTATTTTGAAGTGTAGTAATAGAAATCTCAACTTTTAATCTTTTTAAGACACCTTCTATTCTTTCTGCAACATTAGGATTTTCAAGTATTTCCTGCTTTATTTTTTCGTCTGTAATAGCATATGCACAAATCATATCTATAAATTCAATTGGTTTTTCTAATGGATCAATTGATTTAATAGGTTCAAAATATGATTCACTAGTTAACTTTACAAGCTTTAAAAATTCTTTTTTAAGAAGTTTAATATATGCTTCAAGTTCAGTCGGGTCTATTTCATTATCCTTAAAATCTTCAACTGTAACTTTAATGAATTCCTTTTCTTCATCTATATATTCAACAATCTTAGCTTTTTTTATACCTTCTACAAGAACTCTTATAGAATTATCACTCATTTTTAAAATCTGCTTTATCTTACAAATAGTACCAACAGAGTAAATTTCATCGTTGCCAGGTTCCTCAACTGTCGAATCCTTCTGTGCCGCAAGAAAGACTTCCTGCTCTTCTAACATAGCTTCTTCAACTGCCGCAATAGATTTTGGTCTACCAACATCAAAGTGTACTACTACATTAGGAAAAATAGTTAATCCTCTTAATGGAATCAACGGAATTGTATACATTCTCTCCATAGTACCTTCCCCCATTCAAATATTCCTTAAATTCGTTTAGACTTAATTAGTATACACATAAACATAACTTTTTTCAAGAAAACAATAAATTGTTCATTTTTAGCTATGTAACCACTATCTTTTTATATCTAAAGGGCTAGTTTATATTAAACTAACCCTCTATATTTATTTTACTACAATTATTTCAATTCTCCAAATTATTATTTCCATCTGCACTTAAAATTTCTTTATTTATTGCATTTTTTTCCTTTTGCATAGCACATTCTATGACTTCTTTAAAATTATTAACACAAATAATTTCTATATCATTAAATATTTCTAATGATTTATCATAATTATCATATGGTATAATAACTTTTTTAACACCAGCTTTAATTGCAGCTGTTATTTTTGCCTTTACTCCCCCAATTGCTTTTACACTTCCAAGAATACTTATTTCACCTGTCATTGCGACATATCTGTCTACTCTCACATTCATTATAGCACTATAAATTGCAGTTGCAATAGTTATTCCGGCAGATGGTCCGTCTACTGGTATTCCTCCAGTTATATTTACATGTATATCATAATCTTCTGTACATAAATTAAACAAATTATCTAATACAGTCAAAACATTTTGAACAGATGAATATGCAGTACTCTTCATTTTCATTTTCTTCTTATTACTAGTTATTTCTTCCTCTTCAATTATACCTGTTACCTTAAGTTCTCCCCTTCGTCCGCTTACTTTTTTAGCACTTGCTTCAAGCGGCATAAGTACGCCTATATTTGCACCGTACACTGCCAAACCATTAACAAAACCAACTTTTGAAATTGAAGATATTTTATTTTCAATAATCTTGTTATACTGACCGTTTTCAAGAACCCATTTTACATCACTCAATTTGATTTCTTGACGCTGCTCATTAACAGCAAGCCCTGAAGACAACTGTATTAAATTTATTACTTCACGTCCATTGGTACAATATTTGCTTATCTCTTTTACTGCTTCCTGCTCAATATTCATTCCTGATTTTTTCACACAGTTTTCTGCTATTACTTCAATTTCTTCTGGCATTAACGCCCTGAAAAATATTTCAACACAACGCGATCTTATTGCTGGAAGAATTTCTTCTGGTGAGCGTGTTGTTGCACCAATAAGTCTAAAATCTGCTGGAAGACCATTTTCAAATATGTCTTTTATATATTGAGGCATACGTGTATCATCACTATTATAGTATGAACTATCCAAAAACACTTTTCTGTCTTCCAGAACTTTTAATAATTTGTTTAATTCTATAGGATGAAGTTCACCTATTTCATCTAAAAATAAAACTCCGCCATGAGCTTTACTTACGGCTCCTGGTTTTGGCTGTGGTACTCCTGCAACTCCTAGTGAGCCCGCCCCCTGATAAATAGGGTCATGAACAGAACCAATTAACGGATCAGCAATTCCTCTTTCATCAAATCTAAGAGTTGTTGCATCAAGCTCAATAAATTTTGAATAAGGACCAAAGGGAGATATGGATGTTTTTTTAGCATATTCTAAAACAAGTCTTGCTGCTGCAGTCTTTCCTACTCCTGGCGGTCCATATATTAATACATGTTGAGGATTAGGACCACATAATGCTGCTTTTAATGCCTTAATTCCTTTTTCCTGCCCAATTATTTCATCAAATACTTCAGGTCTGCTTTTTTCTGTTAACGGTTCATTTAGCTTGATTTTCCGCATTTTGTTTAAAGCTTCAAGCTCTCTATGACAGCTTCCTATATATGTATTGCCTGTTCGCCTTACAGTGTTTGATGGTGTTTGTGTTGAGTTTTTGTTTCCTACAATTATACATATCATAATTACAATGAGAATAAACTGACATACTAAAATAAATTCACTCATGTTTTAATATAAAGCTGCAACAACTTTATGTGCGCTTTATAACCTCCTTTATAATTATTTACTTTTAGTATGTGTATCTTCATTTATAAATATTCTATTATTTTACCCATTTGACTTTTTAAATTTATAACAGTAAATATTACAAGTTGTGATTTAGCAAAATAATTAAAATTAGTATAAAACAGGCTGCCACAAATTAATGTGACAGCCTATTCTATACTAATTATGCAGTTTCAATTGTCTTTTTAGTTCTTTGTTTTACAAGTACAGGTCTTACTTCACCTTCATTAAGTCTTTCAACTATAGGTTCCTTTTTATCAGTAATAGTTTCTTTTTCTATTGTAACCTTAGTTATTGTCTTATCAGAAGGTATTTCATACATTATTTCATTCATAACATCTTCAATAATTGCTCTAAGACCTCTGGCTCCTGTTTCTCTTGCAATGGCCTCATCTGCTATAGCATTTAATGATTCTTCATTAAATTCAAGTTTAACATCATCAAGTTCAAATAGCTTTCTATATTGTTTAACAAGAGCATTTTTAGGTTTAGTTAAGATTTCTATTAATGCTTTTCTATCTAATGATTCTAATGTAACTAAGATTGGAAGTCTTCCTACAAATTCAGGAATAAGACCAAATTTTAACAAATCAGCTGGCATTATTTCTTTTAGAAGACTACCAATATCTTTTTCATGCTTAGCCTGAATTTCTGCACCAAATCCCATAGAGCTTTTTCTTGTTCTGTTTTCAATTATTTTATCTACTCCATCAAAAGCTCCACCACAAATAAATAATATGTTTGAAGTATTTATCTGAATAAATTCCTGATGAGGATGCTTTCTTCCTCCTTGTGGTGGAACAGAAGCAACTGTACCTTCAAGAATTTTTAATAAAGCCTGCTGTACTCCTTCACCAGATACATCTCTTGTTATTGATGGATTTTCAGATTTTCTTGCAATCTTATCAATTTCATCAATATAAATAATTCCTCTTTCAGCTTTTTCAACATCATAATCAGCATTTTGGATTAATTTTAATAGGATATTTTCAACATCTTCACCAACATATCCTGCTTCTGTTAATGTTGTAGCATCAGCAATGGCAAATGGAACATTTAAAAATCTTGCTAAAGTCTGAGCAAGTAATGTTTTACCACTTCCTGTAGGTCCTAGTAAAAGAATATTACTCTTTGATAATTCAACATCTCCTTCAGATGCAGCAGAATTAATTCTCTTGTAATGATTATAAACAGCAACAGCCAATGATTTTTTAGCTCTTTCCTGACCAACTACATAATAATCAAGATATTCCTTAATTTCAGCTGGCTTTGGAAGACTCTTTGGATCAAAATCTGCAGTTTCTTGAAATTCATCTGCTATAATTTCAGAACATAAGTCTATACATTCATCACAAATATATACACCAGGACCTGCTATAAGTCTTTTTACCTGTTCCTGAGTTTTACCACAAAATGAACATTTTAATTGTTTCTTTTCTTCATATTTAGCCATGACTTCACCTCGCTTATTCACATGGAATATTAGTCTTCTTTATTTTCTTTTTTTTCAGCTTTATGGTTTTTGATAACTTCATCAACCAGACCATACTCTTTAGCTTCCTGAGCACTCATAAAGTTATCTCTTTCCACATCTGCATTTATAACATCTATTGGCTGACCTGTATTATCACTATATATTTTATTTAGTTTTTCTTTCATCTTTATAATTCTCTTAGCATGAATTTCAAAATCAGTAGCCTGACCTTGATATCCACCTAATGGCTGATGAATCATAACTTCTGAATTAGGAAGTGCATATCTCTTTCCTTTAGCACCACACATTAATAAGAACGATGCCATTGAAGCTGCCATACCAATACAGATAGTGCTTACATCACATTTAATATATTCCATAGTATCATATATTGCCATTCCAGCAGTAATAGAACCTCCTGGGCTATTTATATATAAATAAATGTCTTTGTCCGGATCTTCACTTTCTAAGAATATTAACTGTGCTACAACCAGATTGGCTGTATCATCATTTATTTCACCGCTTAACATAATTATTCTATCTTTTAATAATCTTGAAAAAATATCGTATGAACGTTCACCTCTGCTGGTTTGTTCAACGACCATTGGTACTAAACTCATTCAAATCCTCCCTTTATTAATTAATATTATAACTGTACTTATAATTATATATATTTTTTACTTATTTGTTAATCCTTATTTGAAATAATTGCCAGAATTTTTTTTCTGGCAATCTTTCAATTAACTTAGATATATAATTTTAAATATTATTTGCAAGATTCTTTTACAAATTTTAATGTATTTTCTACAACTATTTCTTTTTCAAGAACTGGTCTTTGTGCATTAACTAATATTTCAGCCATTTTTTCCGGATCCTTTTGTCCATACATTTTAGCTAATTCTAAAGCTTTTGCTTTTACGTCTTCATCAGAAGCTTTAATATCTTCTGCTTCAGCTACAGCTTCAAGAACTAAATCAGCTTTAACTTTTCTTTCAGCATTTTCTTTCATGAAATCTCTCATTTTTTCAACTGTATTTCCAGTATATTGCATATATTGTTCAAGAGTTAATCCTTGATATTTTAATCTAGCTTCCAGATCTTTCATCATAGCATCAATTTCCTTTGAAACCATTACTTCTGGAACATCCATAGCAGCATTTTCAATAATAGCTGTAATTATGTTTTCTTCAAATTCTCTTTCAGCTTTTTCTTCATTACTCTTAGTTAATGAATCTTTTAAGTTTTTCTTTAATTCATCTAAGCTTTCTACTGCTGCTACATCTTTAGCAAATTCATCATCTAATTCTGGTAATTCTTTAACTTTTATTTCTTTAACTTCAACTTCAAATTTAGCTGCTTTACCATTTAAATCATCTTTTCCGTAGTTTTCTGGGAATTTAACATTAACGTCCTTCTTATCTCCAGCTTTTAATCCAATTAATTGATCTTCGAAGTTATCTATGAAAGTGCCTGAGCCAATTTCTAATGAATAGTTTTTGCCTTCGCCACCTTCAAAAGCAACACCATCTATGTATCCTTTAAAATCTATAATAGCTAAATCACCTTTTTCAACTGCAGCACCTTCAGCTTTAGCTTCAACTCTTGCATTTCTAGCTCTCATATCTTCAATTTGCTTATCAATTTCACCATCTTCTACTGTATATTCAGGCTTCTTAATATCTAGATTCTTGTATTCTCCAAGTTCAACTTCTGGATAAGTAACAACTTCTGCAGTATAAACTAAATCTTTACCTTCTCCGATTTCTTTAATGTCTATATTTGGATAATCAACCGGTCTAATATCTTGTTCTGTTATTGCTGCACCATATGATTCATCAATTGCAAAGTTAATAGCATCATCATATAAAACTTCTATTCCATAGAAACTTTTAACCATAGCCATTGGTACTTTACCTTTTCTGAATCCTGGAATTGAGAATTTATTTTTATTTTTATTGTATGCTTTCTTTAAAGCCACATTAAAATCTGCCGCATCAACAGTTATTTCCAATTTTACAAGATTTTTTTCTATTTTTTCCATATTAGCTTTCATTTTTATTCTTTCCTCCTAAAATACTATACATCTCAAATATAACTAGATTATTATACCATAAACATCTAATTTTTATCAAATGTTTATTGCTAAGACATATATTTAAAGTAATTTATATATATTAATTTTTATTAATTTGTGTAATTTCCATCAGCATCTATTACATAAGTTACCCCATCTATAGTTGCACTTACTTTATTTTCAACACTTTTACTTAATGTAATGCTGTTTCCATGTATGTTCCATAATACATTATCACTTCCATCATTTATATCTGTAATCCATAAATACTGCTCTAATAAATCTGTTCCAAAATAAGGCCTGTTAGTTATAAAAATAACTCTGTCTTCATTTATGAACTTAGCATATCTGTTCCATATATATTGTGGGTTATTTGCAATTGTATCTGTTCTTAAAAATGAGGTGCCTCGAGAAGATATATAGCTGTCTTTTGAAATGACAGAATTTGATCCATCAATGTTATATACAGTCATAGCCCCATTAGTGTCACATATTACTATTTTATCCTTTGCAGGACTTATATCATAATCTACATACTGATCAAGACCAGTCACTTCTGTAAACTGAGTTGTGTTATTTTCTGTTTTGTACATTGCTTTTGCTATAGTTCCACTGCTTAAAACTATATCCATAGAACTTTCTTTTGGTTCTTCAGACTTTTCTGGCTCAATTATAATATTTTCATTATTGTTATCTGAAACTGTTTCTTCATTAACAGCTGTTTTATTTCCTGTATCGCTTTCAACCCATGTCTGAAGATTTTGTTTAATTTTTGAAAAATTAATAGGATTATAAATAAGTTTAGCGCCTGCTAATACAACTGCCAATATAATAATTAAAGATAGAATTGTTATATTTCTTCTTCTTTTTTTCATCTTTTTTTCAT
>CAZLOP010000010.1:0-15181 GCA_964561205.1 uncultured Clostridium sp.
ATGGCATTAAAGCAACACTTACAGTTTCTTTTCCTTCAATAACATCCTTTTCCTTAAAATATTTTTTTATAACTACACCAAGCATTTCCATTGGAGATTTACAGCTTGAAACATATTTCAAAAGTTCAGGATGTTTCTTTTCACAATAATTTACCCATGCAGGACAACATGATGTAAATAGAGGATATTTATTTTCTCCTTTTTTTAGTTTTTCCAAAAATTCTGCAGATTCCTCTATTGTTGTAAGATCAGCTCCTACAGATGTATCAAAGATATAATCTACTCCCATTATTCTAACTGCAGCTGCTATCTTATTCATCACATTTGCTCCAGAGTATATTTTATATTCTTCACCTAATGCAACTCTCACCGCTGGTGCAATCTGCATCACTACTCTTTTTTTAGGATTATATATGGCATTCCATACTTCTTTCATACTGCTCTTTATTGTTATTGCTCCTGTAGGACAAACTGTTGCACATTGCCCACAGCTTACACAGTCAGTCTGAGCTATACATTTACTAAAAGCAGGAGTAACTGCCATATCTGAACCTCTGTGCGCAAAATCCATAGCACCCACATTTTGAATTTCGCTGCACATTCTTACACAGTCTCCACATAAAATACATTTACTCCTGTCAATTACAATTGCATTTGATGACATATCAAGTACACTTTTCTTTTTACTGTTTTTAAAACGAATATTATCCAAACCGAATCTTGCTGCAAGCTGCTGCAAACGACATCTTCCATTCTTTCTGCATACTGTACAGTCTCTGCAGTGGCTGGAAAGTATAAGTTCAAGTATCATCTTTCTATGCTGAAAAAGTTTCGGCGTATTTGTCCTAATCTCCATTTTATCCTTAGGTGGTGTTGAACAGGATGCAATCATTTTTCCTTTTTCATCTTCAACCATACACATTCTGCATGCTCCATAAATAGATAAATCTGAATAATAACATAATGTAGGTAAGTCTATTCCTGATTTTCTTACCACATCAAGAATATTCTTTTCATCATGAAACTCAACCCTGTTATTATCAATAACCATATATTTTGACATTAGAAATCACCTCCTTCTAAACCATCTTAACTGCATTAAATGGACATCCTTCATAGCATTGACCGCATTTAATACATTTTCTTTTATCTATTTTATATGGTTTCTTAATTTCACCAACTATTGCATTAACAGGACAGCTGCGTGCGCATTTTGAACATCCCCTGCATTTATCCTTATCTATTTCATATAACATAAGAGCTTTGCAGACTGCACTTGGACACTTTTTATTATTTATATGAGCATCATATTCATCCCTGAAATATTTCAATGTGCTCTTTACAGGAAGACATGCACTCTTTCCAAGTCCACATAAAGCTGTCTGGGAAATAGTTTCACTTAATTCTTCAAGCATGGTTATATGTTCTGGAGTTCCCCTGCCCTCTGTAATATCAGTTAAAAGTTCAAGCATTCTCTTTGTGCCTTCACGGCATGGTACACATTTACCGCATGATTCATTTTGAGTAAAATTCATAAAAAACCTTGCAACTTCCACCATACAGCTCTTATCATTCATTACAACAAGACCACCACTTCCAATCATAGCTCCAACTTTTTTTAGTGTATCAAAATCAAGACTTAAATTAAGATAACCTTCATCTCCGCATAAACATCCTCCTGACGGTCCTCCAATCTGTACCGCCTTAAAGCTGCCCTCCTTTACTCCTCCTCCAATATGAAAAACTATTTCTTTTAACGTTGTCCCCATTGGTACCTCAATAAGACCAGTATGTTTAACATTTCCTGTAAGAGCAAAGGCTTTTGTACCATAATTTCTTTCTACACCAATTTTTTTATACCAGGCTGAACCATTTAGAATTATTGGTGCAACATTGCAGAAAGTCTCTACATTATTTAATACAGTAGGTTTTCCAAAAAGACCATTTTCTACAGTTCGTGGCGGCTTTACACGAGGCATTCCACGATTGCCTTCAATTGATGTTGTAAGAGCACTGCCTTCACCACATACAAATGCCCCTGCACCTTTACTTATATGAATATGAAAATCAAAGCCTGAATCTAAAATATTATTTCCAAGAAGACCTTTTTCCATAGCCTGATCTATTGCTTTTTCAAGTCTTTTAACTGCAAGAGGATATTCTGCCCTTACATATATATATCCTTTATGTGCTTCTGTTGCAATTCCTGCTATAATCATCCCTTCAATGATTCTATGTGGTTCACCTTCCATCATACTCCTGTCCATGAAAGCACCAGGGTCACCTTCGTCACCATTACAGACAATATATTTTTCATCAGATTTTATTTTTGCTGCCTGCTCCCACTTTATGCCTGTAGGAAATCCTCCTCCGCCTCTTCCTCTTAAATAACTTCCTTTAATTTCATTTATTATTTCTATACTGCTCATATTAAAAAGTGCCTTGCTTACTGCCATATATCCTCCCAAAGCTATATATTCATCAATAGACTCTGCATTAATATGTCCACAGTATTCAAGGGCAACTCTCTTCTGGTTTTTGTAAAAAGGAATTTCTTCCTGCCTGCTATAATTTTTTCCTTCTTCCTTATATACAAGCCGCTCTACTATTTCATTATTTAGTATTGTCTTTTCAATAATTTCACTGCAGTCTTCTTCTTTAACCTTTACATATAATATACCTTCAGGATCAATTCTAACTAAAGGACCCATTTCACAAAATCCATGACATCCACTCTTTTTTAATCCTATATTCTTTTTGTTATCTATTCCTTTCTGAAGCTTGACCATAACATTGATTCCTAAAGACTCCATAGCTTCTTTAAATTTTTCATAAATCTTTAAAGAACCTCCAGCCACACATCCAGTTCCTGCACAAACAAGTATCTGCTTCTCTTGACTTTTCAAGTCTTTCCTTAATTTAATTCGTAATGTTTCCATATCACCTGCATTTTTAATCCTCATGTGATTCATCCTCCTTTAACTTTTTTATAAGATTTCTTACCTTTTCCTTTGTCATGTTTGGATAAACCACACCATTTACAGTACATACAGGAGCTAGTCCACAAGCACCCAGACATGATACTGTTTCAACTGTAAAAATCATATCTTTTGTTGTTGTTTCTTTTTCACTTACATTTAAAATTTTTCTAAATTCCTCTAATATGGGAATAGATTTTCTAACATGACATGCTGTTCCATTACACACCTTTATAAAATATTTCCCTTTAGGCTTTAATGAAAAATTCTCATAAAATGTAGCAACTCCATAGATTTTAGCTTGGCTTATTTTTAGCTTTGCTGCAATATAGCATAATACTTTCTCAGGAAGATAATGATATTCTTTCTGTACATCCTGCATAATAGAAATAAGCATATCTTTATTATACCCATATCTTTCAAGTATAAAATCAACTTTACCCATCTGTTTCCTTCCTTACTTACAGAAAAATATTCATTCTATTTATATGAATTATATATTTTATTACAACTTAATTTCAACATAATATTTTTACACTTTATTGTTAATTTCTATAAAATATTCTATAATATTTAATATACTTACTAAATTATCGATATTTTTTTCTACAAAAGGAGGAATTTATATGGAAAACAGCTCCAAAATAAAATATTCAATACATACATTAAAAAGCAAAATTATTATTTTAATTTTCTTTTGTGTAATAGTGTCAATTGCTTCAAATTCAGCAGTACTAGTTTCATCTGCTATGAATTATATTACTGATTATGTTGAAAGCAGTCTTTTAAGTTTATCTATATCTTATGGCTCCATACTTGAAAATAATATAGATTCAGATAATAATACACTTGATATAACTGGTATTTCACATCATCTTGCTAATATTGACATAAAAGGAACTAAGTCAAGTTATGCTTATCTAGTTTCTTGTTATGACGGCAATATGATTTATCATCCTAGACAGGATAAAATTGGACTACCTGTTTCAAATAAAGTTATTAAACAAGCAGCTTCGGATTTAAAAAATGGCAAAACAGTAACCTCTTCTATTGTTTCTTATGAATTTGAAGGTAAAATTAAATATGCTGCTTTCTATGTTTCTAAAGATAAAAATTATATTTTAGTTTTAACTGTGGACAAATCAGAAATATTATCATCATCAAAAAACTTGTTATGGAAAGCATTAATAACTTTTGGGATAATATTATTCCTCATGACTTTGATAGGTTATTTTACTGCTGCTTCAATATCAACTCCAATAAAAAAATTAACATGGCTTATTTCTCAATTTTCTCAACTTAATTTTAATGTAGATAATTCTTATAATAAGCTTGTAAAGGAAAAAGGCGAAGTTGGTATGATGGCCTCTGCAATATTTAATATGCACAGCAGCTTACGCTCAATAATATCAGATATTGAAAACATATCCACTGATTTAAATTCAAATTCTATTGAACTAAATAATATATGTAATACTTTAAATTCCAATTCTTTAGATAACTGTGCTTTATCAGAGCAGTTATCTGCTAATATGGAAGAAACATCTGCTACTACAGAACTTATTGCTTGCAATGTTGGTGATATTACTATAAAAGCTGAAGATATAACAGTTCTTACATCCAAGGTTGAAAATGATGCTGATGAAATTTTAGAAAGAGCATCAGAGTTAAAAGATGCATCTAAAAAAGCTGCTGAAAACAGCAACCATATTTATTCTTCAGTTACTGAAAAAGTATCAGCTGCAGTAGAAGATTTCCGTATAATAAATGATATTTCTGAACTTACTGCTACAATTAAAGATATTGCAGATCAAACAAGTCTTCTTTCACTTAATGCTTCAATAGAAGCTGCCAGAGCTGGAGAAAATGGAAAAGGCTTTGCAATTGTTGCACAAGAAATTGGAACTTTAGCCAAGGAATCAACTGTTGCTGCTAATAATATAAAAGATTTAGTTGAACAAATTCAATCTGCTTCAGATAATATGTCTGAATGCTTACAGATGATGTTAGATTTTGTTAACAAAACAACTTCAGATAATTATAATAAAATAGCAAACATAACTGATTTGTATGATGCTGATGCAAACAGCTTAAAAAACAGTATGCACACAATACATACTTCTATTGAAGATTTAAAACAATCTGTATCTGGAATATCATCATCAATAAGTCAGATTAATTTCACAGTTGCAGATTCCACATCAGGAATTTCAAATGTGTCAAGCAATGCTTCTGACATAGTGACCTTAACAACAAATACTGATAAAATTGCTAAAACTAATGGACAGCATTCTCAAACTTTAAAAGAAATTATTAGCAAATTCAACTTATAAAAATGTATATAAAAAGGAACTGTTGCACTAATAATTAGTGTGCAGTTCCTTTTCTTTTTTTACAATATTTAGTTTCACTTTTACCTTATTAAGAATAATCACATAACATATCGAATGCATAAAAATAGTAAGCCCCCATGAAACCGGATAAGATAAATATAAAACTTTAAGAGTTCTATAATGTCCAAAAACTGTCATTATCCATAATATTCTAAATCCACAAGCACCTATTAATGATACAATCATAGGAAAAATAGAATATCCCATACCCCTTATACATCCTACAAGTGTGTCCATGATTCCACATAAAAGATAGGTAGAACATATAACCATAAGTCTTGTACTTCCACAAAAAATTACCTGAGCATCATTTGTATAAAATCTAAGCATATACTTACACCCTAAACATGCTCCACCACCTATAATCAATCCCGTCATTGATACAAGTACAATACATATTCCTGCTATTTTCTTTAATCTTTCATATTTTTTTGCTCCTATGTTCTGACTTGTAAAATTAAGTGCTGTATGACTAAATGCATTCATAGACATATAAACAAAGTTTTCAATATTTGATGATGCTGAACTTCCTGCCATTGCAACTGAACCAAATGAATTAATTGAAGATTGAATTAACACATTGGAAATAGAAAAAATTGTTCCCTGAATTCCTGCTGGTGCACCAATATGTATCATTTTTATTAACTTATTTCTATGTATTTTTATTTTTTTAATATTCAGCCTGCATATACTGTCATTTCTTATCAAACAAATAATAACAAGTGCTGTTGAAACTACCTGAGATAGTATTGTTGCCAGTGCAACGCCAGCCACTCCTATACCTATACATACTACAAAAAATACATTTAGTAATGCATTTATTACTCCTGCAATAGTAAGAAAATATAAAGGACGCTTTGTATCACCAACTGCACGAAGTATTGCACTTCCGAAATTATATAAAGATATGATTGGCATCCCCATAAAATAAATTCTTAAATACAAAGCAGCTTGTCCTAAAACATCCTTAGGAGTGCCCATTAAAATTAAAATCTGCTTTACACTAAGTATTCCAATTATGCTGAGCAGTATTCCTCCAACTATACTTGTAGCAACTGCAGTATGCAGCATTTCACTTAAGTCCTTTTTCTTGTTTGCTCCATAATATGTTGCAACAAGAACATTAGCTCCTATAGATAGTCCCATAAGTATATTTATAAGTAAATTTACCAGAGAACCAGTTGAACCTACTGCTGCTAAGGCAGTACTTCCACAGTATTTACCAACTACTATCATATCAACAGCATTAAATAAAAGCTGCATTATATTTGAAAGTATAAGTGGAATAGTAAAAATAAGTACCTTCCCACATAACGGACCATTACACATATCCATTTCATAATTTTTCTTTTTCATATTTTTCTAAAATTATTCCCTTAACTATTCATTATTAATTATATACATATTAATCTATTATAACTATTTGCTTAATCCTGTTGTTTCATCAGCACCAATCATAATATTCATATTTTGAATAGCAGCTCCACTTGCACCTTTACCAAGGTTGTCCAATCTTGATGTAATTAATATCTGATCTTCGTTTCCTGATACTAAAATATCTATTCTGTTGCTGTCATTATTTTCTTCAACATCAAAATATCCATCTTCTAAAGACTGGTTAACATCTAAAGGAAGTACATTTATAAAATGTTCATCCTTATAGTATTCACTTATTGCAGCATGAATTTCTTCTACTGTATAATGCCTGCTTAACAATCTTGTATGTAAGGTTACTGCAACACTCATTCCTTTATAATAATTTGCAATCATAGGACTAAATGTAGGTTTAAATTCAAGGCCTGTAACTTGCTGCATTTCTGGAAGATGCTTATGACATAAATCAAATCTGTAAGGCTTTGGACTATTTTCATGTTTAAAATGTCCATTTTCACACCATTCAATTAGTTTCTTTCCACCACCACTGTATCCAGAAATTGAATAAGCACTTACAGGATAATCCTTAGGTAAAATTCCCATACTTACTAATGGTTTAACTATAGCTATAAAACCTGTTGCATGACATCCTGGATTTGCAACTCTTTTTGAATTCTTTATTTTTTCTCTCTGCCCTTTTAGTTCTGGAAAACCATAAGTCCAGTCAGGATTTACTCTATGAGCTGTACTTGCATCTATAACTCTTGTGTTTTCATTAGTAATTAGTGATACTGACTCTTTTGCAACCGCATCAGGAAGACATAAAAATACAATATCTGCTTTATTTAACAACGCTCGTCTAGCTTCTGTATCCTTTCTCTTATCCTCATCAATCATTAACAGCTCAATATCATCTCTCTTGTATAAATATTCATATATCTGTAAACCTGTTGTACCCTCTTTACCATCAACAAATACTTTATATTTCATAATTTTCCCTCCAAACAATAATCATCTTTGATAATTATACATCCTTTTGTTTTTTTATGCAATAACATACATAAATTATTCAGAATAACCTTATAAAGTTAAAAAAGCGTATAAACAGCAGTCTGTAGTTATACTGTCTATACGCTTATTTCTAATATAATTAAAACTGTCAATATATAATTTTTATATTCCAAATGGTATTCCAAAAATAAAGAATGCCATAAGTGCTATTGTCCATACAATTAAAAATGCTGCAGAATATGGGAACATTAATTTAATCATGTCTCCCAAGGTATATTCTGGTTTATATTTTTTCATAAACACAAGTATTATACCTGCATAAGACATTAAAGGTGAAATTACATTTGTTGATGAATCTGCTATTCTGTATGCTGCTGATACTATATCTGGAGTAAGATTATTATTTACCTGATATAACATTGGAATAAATATTGGTCCTAAAAGCATCCACTTTGAAGTAAGTCCTCCAACAAAAAGGTTTATTACTGCAGTTATAATTACAAATCCTATTAACAGAAGTACTGGTGAATTTGATAATCCTGCATGTTCTAAAAGCTGTGCGCCTAAATATGTTATGTATGTTCCAAGATTTGAATATGATAATAATGCCAGGAAGTTGTATGAGAAGAACGTAAGAACTATAACTGATCCCATACTGCTCATTTGGTTTGACATAGCCTTTACCACATCAATTCCCTTTTTAAACTTTCCTACCTTTTTACCATAGAAAAATCCTGGTATAAAAAACACTATTGTTATTATAAGAATTATGTTATCCATAAAAGGCTTAACTATTTTTCCTTCTTCTGAAACATATGGTGCAAGAGGTCCTAAGTATAACAAGAATGCTATAACAAGTCCTAAAACAAGTCCTAATCCAGCAAATTTTAAAGCCTTGTTTTCTTCTTCTTTTACTGTAAAATCCGATAAATCCATATTTTCTGGAATAATATAACTTTCATGTTCAAGCTTTGGTGCTACTATTTTTGCTGTTACGAAATAGCCGGCTGCTGATAATAATAATGTTGAAACTACAATAAATATATAATGCATTGTTGCAGGAGTGATTGCTGCTCCACTTCCATTTACAAAAGGTACCCCTTGACTCTCTGCAAATATTTTTGCATTATTACCTATAATTACATCAATTGGAGTTCCTGGTATAAGGTTTGCACTAAACCCAGCTGAAACCCCTGCAAAAGCTGCTGCCATACCTATTAATGGATTTTTCTTAAGTCCTACATAAAGCATACCTCCAAGTGGTACAAGCACTATGTATCCTGCATCTGTTGCAATACTGCTCATGATTCCTAAGAATACTAAAACTACTGGTAATAATTTATCACTTACTTTTAATCCTGCTTTTTTAATAAGTACTGTTAAAAGTCCACTTTCTTCTGCAAGACCTACACCTAACATTACAACAAGAATTGTTCCAAGAACCCCTCCCCCATATGCAAGCCAGTTAGTTAAAAGTGCATTTTCAAGGATCCATCTGAAGTTTTCCCTTGCAAACATGTTTTTTATTTCATATGAAATAGTACTTCCATCTCCACTTAATGTTTCGAACTGATGTCCTCCTGCAAATAACGTTATAATCATGGTTATTGCAAACAATCCCATAAATATTAAAGTAGGATCTGGTATTTTATGTCCAATTTTCTCAATAAACGAGACTTTCTTCTTTTGCTCTCTGCTGTTCATTTAATTATGCCCTCCATCATTTTTTTATCTTTTGTTACTTGTTCTTGATGATGTTATTATACATGATTTCAATGAATGTGCAAAGTTTTTTAAATACTTTTATTAATTTAATTATAATTTTCATTTAAATTATTAATTTATTTTTACGCTAAATTATAAATAAATTATTTTTAACAATTTAAAAAAACATATAAAATGGCTAATTATATGTATTCCTTGCATTTTCTCCTCTACTGCTGTACCATATTTTCTTATTGTCATACATATTTCTATCTGCTCTTTTCATCATATCTTCTACACATAAATCTTTTTCATTATTAAAATATGCAATTCCAATTGAAAATTCAATCTGTATAGGTTCTTTTTCATTATATTTGTTCTGCTTTCGCTTTATTAATTTAATTATTGTCCCCTCTATAGCCAAACTATAATTTTCCAGTAATACAGCAAATTCATCTCCGCCTATTCTATAAACTTTGTTACTGTCACAAAACGTTTCAATTAATATTCTTGCAGTCATTTGTATTAAATGGTCACCTTTATCATGTCCATATGTATCATTAGTCTTTTTCAAATTATTTACATCAACAATAATTCCCCACAATCCATCTTTTTTAGAATTGTTAACATTTAATTCATTGACTTTTCTTTCATAAGCATTTCTATTTCTAACTCCAGTACTTTCATCAAAATATCTAAGCTGCTCTCTTAACTTATTATCAAATTTTTCTATATCAGCAATTATCATTTCTGCATTGCTCTGTTTATCTGGTAAAGTATGTACTAATATATTTTCTTTACGTATACCATTAATCTTTGACAAAAAATAATCTTTTGCATATGTGTTATCAGCAATTATTGAAAAACATCCAGAATACAAACAATACACTTCTGTATTAAAAACTTTACGCATTTCTTTATCTATCTCAATCAAAGTTTCATTATTTTTATTTTCATCTTCTTCATCTGCATATGCAGTAACAACATAGCATGACTTATTTCTGTTTACTTTATCATTTAAAACTTTAAAAAATGCATTTTCATTTAGTATTCCTGTTTTCTTATCTACAAACTCAGCAGTATTTTCAAATGATAAAAATAAAGTAAATATAACCATTATCTGACCACCACTAGAAATTAATATTGTTGGCATAAAATATTGAATTATGCCAGTCGCAACTTCAATAATGGCAGCTCTTAATATGCCAGAAATTATATTTTTATCTATATCTTTTTTGTATCTAATATAATAATAGAAAGTATCCATAATATAAAACACCATACTAACATATACAGTATTTACAACTGGTCCATAACAATAATTTGTTCCTTCTGTCTGCATATAATATACAGGACCAAACATACTAATAATAAATGATATAGTTATAGGCATAACTGAAACTGCTATCCAAACCCTTCCAGAATTCCTTTTGCATCTCGCATATGAACGCATATAAAGATATAAAAGAAATACAAATAAATCTAATGTAAAAATAAAAATTCTATGAGCAGCATCATTTATATAGTATGGAATTTCTTCAATATTATTTACTGTGTAAACTGTTATTATATCGAAAATAATATTTATAAATAAATTTACCATCATAGCTTTATATAAAAAATCATGTGATGTCTTTATCTTTCTGCTTTTTCCATAATAATAAAATATACTAACAAGAAAAAACATACTAAAAACCTGAAGCTTTATAATATGCATAAAAACAGCCCCTTTTTAATCTATATACTTAAAACTCATTATTAATTTTAATGTTATATGTGTTATATCTATAATTAACTAATAATGACACACTATTGGCGTATTTACTTCAATATTATTAAATATACTCTGGGCTAGGGCATATGGTGCATTAACACATCCATGTGAGCCTCCGCCATAATATATTTCTCCACCAAATGCCCCTCTCCAATAAGCATCATGAATTCCTATTCCACCATTAAAAGGCATCCAGTAATTGACTGGAGTTCTATAATCTTGTCCAACTAGAGTAGCATTAATTTCTTTTCCTTTTAAGGTATACACCCCAGGTGGAGTCCCACGCCCCTGAAGCACATTCCCACTTACAATGTCTCCATCACAAACAAGCTGTGAATTTTTATAAAACCATAAATGCTGGTTAGTTAAATCAACTTCAACATAAGTATTTCCAATACCATTCATACCAGTCTTCTCTTCTTTATTAGTATATATGGGAGTACGTTGTTCACTTTCTTTAGAATTAAGCATTCTCAATATTGCTGCCTGTTCAGCATCTTTATCAATTATATTTCCATAATCCCCGCCACTAACTATAATGTCTTTTCCATGGCTTGTTTTAAATTTTATTCCTTGTCCACTACAACCATAACCATAAGCAAAATTATCAATAAACTCTTTAATTTTATTTTGATCTATTGACAACTGAAAATTTTCATTATATGAAAACCACTTTTCAATAGTATAGCCATCAATAACTTTATTTCCATCATCAAAAACATATGTAAGCTTAATATCTTTAAATTCATTCACCTTTTCTTTTGCATCTATTACTTGTTGTAAATTTTGCGAAAACTTAGGATTTTCATAAGAATCACCAGCTTTTACATCAATAATTTTCTCTCCATTAAGTATTCCATTTTTTATATTTTTCTTCATATTTTCTTGGATAATTTTGTTTCCTTTAACTTCTGGAACTAATTGAAACTCTTTTCCATCATATTTATAAAAAGGTTCCTGAGGTTCTATTATATTTTTATTATTTACAATATTTAACTCATTAAAATTTTCATTAAATTTATCTTCATTCATGCATAAAATATTGCTGTTAAAATAATTATTTGCTTTAAACAAGCAGGAAACCCAAAGTAAACTGCTTTGACTATTTTTTAATTTTTGTATTTCATTTTCTGCCATATCATTAACCTGAAGTTCTAAATTTCTTGAGTTTATAGTATCATTTATATTATCCCGTCCTTGTATTTGTATGTCATAAACTAAAGTTTTATTTTCAATTATTTTACATGCTTCATTAACATCTAAGTAAGATACATCTACATTGTTAACTGTTGTATTTCTATAAAAATGATTTTGAAAATAGAAGGTTCCACCAGCATAAGCACAAAATACTGCAAATGCAGCTGTAACCAGCAAAAGTATTCCTTTATTTTCCTTCTTTTTATTTTTATGAAATCTTTCCATTCTTGTCTTATTTATTCTCTGTATATGACTTGTTTCAACCATAATTACAATCCTTATCTATAATATTTAAATATATATTATATTATATCATGATTATTTAAACATTGAATATACTTTAATGAATATCTACTTTTTCTACATTTCTTGTAACTACAATATTACATCCAGTATTTAAAATATTATGAACTGCAATATCACCAATTTTTACAGGTGCATCTATTGAAGTTTTATTTATTACCTCCATACATTTAAACATAAGTTCTTTTGGAACTGGTTTATCACTTTTTACAGATACAACATTTATACTTCCATTATTTAACCTAATAGTTGTTGTTATTGTTCTTACAGGATTTGTAACTTCAGTCTTTCCATAGTTCACCCCATTTATGCAGCTATTACCAATTACTTCTAAAGTTTCAGTATCCACTTTTAATCTGCATCCTTTTGGACATTTTATACATATAAGTTCTTTAACCATTATTTTTCACCTTCTTCTAATGAAATAACAATATCTGCTTTATCATCAATCTTGTTTAATAACACTTTAGGAATAGTTAATTTCTGCATTTCTGAAGGAGCTAAATAATTCTTATTAAAAGATGCAAGTATTTTTTCCCCATTTCTTACAACAAGACATTTATTGGTATATATATTATTTACTCTTAAAAATATATGAAGCTTGTCCTGTATATTCTCTGTATTTATGAGCTGAGGAACTGTATAATTAACACTTGTTCCATTAACAACTTTAACATATTTTCCTTTTTTTAAATTTCCTTTTATATATTCTGCAGCACATTTTCCAGCCTTCTTTGATTCTGCTGTTACAAAATCCACCAGGTCATGTACATGTACTACATTTCCACATGCAAAAATACCATCTGCTGATGTTTCCATGCTTTCATTTACAATAAGACCATTTGTACGTTTGTCCTCTTCTATTCCTGCATTAAATGATAATTCATTTTCAGGAATAAGACCTACTGACAATAGTAATGTATCAACATGAAATTCTATTTCACTGCCTTTTATTACATTTCTATTTTCATCAACTTTGGCAATGACTACTTTTTCTACTCTTTTATTGCCTATAATATCTACTACTGTATGTGACAGATATAATGGAATATCAAAATCCTTAAGGCACTGAACTATATTTCTGTTTAATCCATTAGAATATGGACATAGCTCTACAACACCTTTTACTTTTGCACCTTCAAGAGTCATTCTTCGAGCCATAATAAGTCCTATATCACCTGAACCTAATATAAGTACTTCCTTTCCTGGCATATATCCTTCAATATTTATATATCTCTGAGCTGCACCTGCTGTAAATACTCCACTTGGCCTGTCTCCTGGAATATTTATTGCACCTCTGCTTCTTTCCCTGCACCCCATTGCTAGTATTATAGCTTTTGTTTCTATTTCCATATAGCCTTTTTCACTATTTACTGCATATATTTTTCTATGTTTATCTATGCTTAAAACCATAGTATTCAGCATAATTTCAACATTTGTATCATTTATAAGGTCAATAAATTTTGCTGCATACTCGGGTCCAGTCAATTCTTCATTAAAAGTATGAAGTCCAAATCCATTATGAATACATTGATTTAATATTCCTCCACATACTTCATCTCTTTCAATTATAAGAATGTTTTCTATTCCATTATTATAAGCTTCCAAAGCAGCTGCAAGTCCTGCTGGACCTCCGCCTATTACCACCAATTCATAATTCATAAAAACATCTCCCTTCACGCTTATTTTGTGCTGCCTAATACAATATATGAGCCATTCTTTTCCTGAACTACATCTTCCATAGGAATGTTATATTCTCTGGCAATTATTTCTACTACCTTAGGCCCGCAAAAACCTCCCTGACATTTACCCATACCAGGTCTGCATCTTCTCTTTATTCCATCTACAGATAAAATTCCAAAGCTGCTCTTTATGGCATCAATAATCTCTCCTTCAGTAATACTTTCACATCTGCATACTATCTTTCCATACTCTGGTCTTTTCTTAATAAGTTCCTTCTTTTTATCATCACTTAATTCCATAAAACGAATCTGCTTTCTATTGGGATTAAAGTTTTCTTTCTTATTAAGTTTAAGCCCGCTGTTTTCTAATATTGATACAACATCTTCTGCAATTGCTGGTGATGAAGAAAGTCCTGGTGATTTCATTCCTGCTGCATCAATAAATCCCTTTACCTTGTTATTTTCTTCTACAATGAAATCTCCTCCATCCGGCACTGCACGAAGACCAGCAAAATTTCTTATACTGTTTCTGAAATTCACATTTTCTGTAGTCCTTTTTGAACATTCCATTATATCTGATAATTCTTCTGATGAAGTTCCTAAATCTTCTTTATCATCTATATCTAGTGCATTTGGTCCTACCAAAAGATTTCCATGAACTGTAGGTGTTACAAGAATTCCTTTTCCAAGTTTTGATGGACATTGAAACACTGTATGAGTAAATTTTGCACCTTCATCTTTATCAAGAACAAAATATGAACCTTT
>CAZLOP010000010.1:15191-15536 GCA_964561205.1 uncultured Clostridium sp.
AAAAATATTGGGTTCAAATCTATTTCATTTTTTGTTATTTTAAAACTTTCTTCACATATCATATTATGAATGCTGTCAGCATACACGCCAGCTGCATTTACTACATATCTAGTTTTTACTATTTCACCATCTTCACATTTTATAAAAAATACATTTTCATGTTTATCTATTTTGCATACCTTTTTGTTAAGTTTGATTTCGCCACCATTTTCTGCTCCGTTTTCAGCAAGTGCAATTGTATATTCAAATGGGCCTACAATAGCTCCAGTTGGTGCAAATAATGCTAAAGTTACATTTTTACTAATTAATGGCTCTATTTTTACAGCTTCTTCAGCATTTAATATT
>CAZLOP010000011.1:0-15120 GCA_964561205.1 uncultured Clostridium sp.
ATAGAAAAATTAAATTGTTAGCTTTGATTTTAGTATTTAATCTGCTGGCTTTTATTAGTCCGGAAACAATACCTGGCAATAAGGCTTTTGCAGCAGGTAATACCTATGATATAAGTGAATTTTTTTGGTTAACTGACAATTATACTAACATTTATTCTAAGAAAGAATTGAATGATGTTGCTTATAAAGAATTAAATAAAGGTGACAAAATAAAAAATGAAACTAATGTAGATGATACTAATAAAGTAACAATTAACTATGTTTATGATGGTACTTCTAAAAGTGATACTATTAGTGGTAATTCAGAATACACAATTATAAGTGAAAATGGAATAACACAATGGGAAATAACTGAGATTCAAGGACAACTTAACTATAGCAGTCCAAGTGTTCCCTTTGAAATGACTTTAGGACCATTAGCAAGAGATTATGAATTTACTATTAATGGGGAAAACAGCAGTAAAGTTAATATTTTAGATGAAGATGGTAATACTATAAGTAATATGAATATTAACTATAGTGAAACTAATAATACTTACAAAATAAAAGCAACTGAGGATTATTATGTAATAACTTCATTTAAAGCAACTTTAAATGGAGATGAGATAGGGGAGTATCTTGCTGATGGAGGAGAATTAGAACTTATAATAAATGGAAGTGCTGCTAAAGATTTGGGAACTGGAACCATAGGAATAGAAGTGGAGCTTGCTGTGGATTTATCTAAAATCCAGGTTGGAGATATTCTTCATCCTGGGGATTATGTATCTGGTTCTAAAAGTATACAGTGGGATTCTAGAGGTGTAATTGCTGATGGTGTTATAGAAGATTATCCCGATGTAGCTGGTAAAAAAGACGCATCATTTGAGGGATGGGAAGTAATTTCTGTCAGCGATGATTTAATAAAAGTAGAACCGGTTATAGATAGTGCAGAATCCAAAACAATATCAATAGTTATTAAATTACGAAATAAGTAATTAATTGACTGGAAATTTTATTTAATAGTAATTTAAGAAAAATGACAGGCTGTCGCATTAATTTGTGGCGGCTTCTTTTCATTCTGCAAATGAGAAATAATATAGTGTTATTCTGGCATTTATGAGAGTATTATAATAGAAAAAATAATTGTTTAATTGTGAATCATATAATATAATTTAGTCAAGAATTTATACTAAAGATAAGAATATAGGAGAATTGTTATGAAAAATGATAGGCTTATAAATATATTAGTTGACTTTGCATTTAAAAAGGTATTTGCGGGAGAAGGAGAAAATAAAAATGGCAGCAGAAATTATAGATAAACTTAGTGCAGATGAACAAGAATATCAGGAATACTTGGCTAGAGAAAAATATATTATGGATGAAATGTCAAAAAAGAAATATGCTGAGATAAAGAAAAAGGAATTAGAAGACAAAATGAAACAATCTCAATATGAATTAGAACAATCTCAATATGAATTAGAACAGGCTCAATATGAATTAGAACAGGCTCAATATAAATTAGAACAATCTGAAAACAGATTAAAGAAATCTGAGGAAAAGATAAGACAATCTGAAAATAAATTAAAAGAGTCTGAAGATAAATTAAAACAGTCTGAAGAAAAGATAAAAGAGTCTGAAGATAAATTAAAACAGTCTGAAGAAAAGATAAAACAGTCTGAGCAGATAGCTGAGAAGCTTATAAAAGAATTATTAAAATTTGGGTTAAATGAAGAAGCTATTTTAATAAGTACAGGACTGGATATTGACAAGATAAATAAGATTAAAGAAAATTTAAATAAAAAGTAACTTAAAAACAGGTCTGTCAGTTGATGAAATAAAAAAATCACGTTAATGTTATTCTTAGTATTGAAAAATAGGAATTAAAATATTTCAAAAGATGGGAGATAGAAAATGTCATTAAATATTAACAGGCTTGAAGCAGATTTTTATAAAAAGGCAGATATAGCATTACGAAAGAAAGCTGAGCAGTATATAGCTCAGGATAGGCTAAAATTAATAAAAGTATATCCAGACAGATATGGTGATAATATAATTCAGCTTTATGGACAATATACTGAAAGAAATTATTATTGTACTGCAACAATAGACATAGATATTAATAATAGTAAAATTATAAAAAATAACTGTGAATGCACAGGATGGGTATATAGAAGAAATAATATGTGTGTCCATACAGCTGCTATAACTATGTGCTATATTGAAGGAATCAGGGAAAATGAAAGGCTTCAAAGAGAAAGATATAACAATATGGGTATAAACTGTATTAAGGAACTACAGGATGCAGATATGCCTAAAAGCAGATTGAAACTGGATATAAACATAGACAAATATTATGATTCTTCACCATTTATTGTAACCTTTAAAATGGGCTGTGAAAAAATGTATGTATTAAAGAATATTGAGGAGCTCATAAGGGCAAAATATAATGAAGAAGAATTGGTTTTTGGTAAAAATTTCACTTATGTGCCATTAAAGCAGGAATTTGATGAGTCTGATGAACAGATTTTGGATTATTTAGAGGAAGCTGCAGCTTTAAATAATACAATAAAATATGGAACTTATCAATTATTAAAGGGGAAAGAACTAAGGCTTTCAGAGGTATCATTAAGGAGATTTTTGGAATATGCTGTAGGGAGGACTGTAGTATTTAATGATAACAGATATGAAGTTATAAATAACGATATTCCTATAAGTTTTAAGCTGAATAAAGAAAGTGATATGTATACACTAAAATTACTTAAAAAATCTTTATGTTCTCTTACTTCTAAAAATGATGTATATATTTTTGAAGGAAAAATATATCTTCCATCTAAAAAGCAGATAAAAAAACTTTCTACATATTTAAAATATATAAGTGAGTATGGTGAAATTCAGTTTAAACCTGAAAATGAGATTGAAATGTTCAATAATGTTATAGGGAAGCTTACATCATATGGCACAGAAGTTCAGATAGATAAAAAAATAACTAATCTTGTAAAGCAGGAACTTAATGCAGAATTTTTCCTGGATTATTCTAAAAAGAAGATGATTCTTGATGTAAATTTGAAATATGGAGATGAAGTTTTAAAATTTTATAATCAGTCTGATAAAACTGAAAAAATAGTTATAAGGGATAATTTAAAGGAACAGCAGATTTTAGACACAATAAATCAATTAAACTTTTCCTATGATAAGGATAAATTTAAGTTTGATGGAAGTGAAGAAGAATTTTATGATTTTTTAGTAGAAAACTATAAAAAGCTTGAAGGGCTGGGAGAAGTATATTATTCTGACAGATTGAAACAAAATAAAGTATACATGACTCCTAATATTACAGCAGGAATAAATACTTCTGATAATGATTATTTAGAATTCAGCTTTAATATAGAAGACATAAAACCAGCAGAATATAAAAATATTTTAGAAGCATTCAGAGAAAAAAGAAAATATTACAGACTGAAAGATAACAGTTTTTTAAATCTTCAGGATAATAAGCTTAATGATTTTCTTGGTTTAATTGATAGTGTTGATGCCAATAATAAAAGTGGAACTATTAATATTACACGTAATAAGGCTGTTGTTATAAGTGATTATTTAAACGAGAAAAAAATGAACTTTATAAAAGGAAAAGAAATTATAGATGATATTTCAGAAAAACTTTTAAATCTTAAAAATATGAAGTTTAAAGTTCCTAAATCCTTAAATGCAGAATTAAGAAAATATCAAGTTACAGGATATAAGTGGTTTAAAAATTTAAGTTATCTTGGATTTGGTGGAATTCTTGCAGATGAAATGGGACTTGGAAAAACAGTTCAGACAATAGCTTTCTTATTATCAGAAGAAAACAAAAAATCACTTATTGTGGCACCTACATCTTTAATTTATAATTGGAAAAATGAATTTTTAAAATTTGCTCCATCTATGAAAGTATGTGTACTTCATGGAAATAAAGATGAAAGAATGGCACTATTAAATGAAGCACATAATTATGATGTGGTTTTAACAACATATGGAACATTAAAGAATGATGAAGAAAAATACAATGAAATAAGCTTTGATTACTGTATATTAGATGAAGGGCAGAACATAAAAAATCCTCTTGCACAAAATACTCAAAGTGTAAAAAGTATTAAAGCCAAAAATAGATTTGTTCTTACTGGAACTCCTATTGAAAATAATCTTATTGAATTATGGAGTATATTTGATTTTATAATGCCAGACTATCTGGATAATGTTAATAATTTTAAAAGAAAATTTATAAACAGAACTGACTCAGCAATAGAACTTCAAAAATACATAAAACCATTTATGCTTAGAAGACTAAAAAAAGATGTTCTTAATGAACTTCCTGAAAAAATAGAAAAAAATTATTATGTAGAATTATCAGTGCAGCAGAAAAAGTTATATGCTGCTTATGTTAAAGATATAAAGGATAAAATGGATGATCCGGAATTTAAAGATGATAAAATAACAATATTTTCATATTTAACAAAGCTTAGACAGCTGTGTCTTGACCCATCAGTAATTTTAGAAAATTATAAAGGCAAAAATTCAAAATGTGAAGAGCTTATATCCATACTAAAGGATAATATACAAGAAAACCATAAAATACTTGTTTTTTCCCAGTTTACATCAGTTTTGAAAAATATTTCAGAGCGTATGACAAAAGAAAAAATAGAGCATTTTTATCTTGATGGAGGAACAAATGCATCAAAAAGACTTGACCTTGTTGATGAATTTAATAAATCGGATAAAACAAAGGTATTTTTAATTTCACTAAAGGCAGGGGGAACAGGTCTTAACTTAACAAGTGCAGATATTGTTGTTCATTTTGATCCATGGTGGAATCCAGCTGTAGAAGAACAGGCAACTGACAGGGCTCACAGAATAGGGCAGAAAAATGTGGTTCAGGTTATTAAGCTTATTTCGGAAGGCACAATAGAAGAAAAAATAATTAATATGCAGGAAGAAAAGAAAAAACTTATTAATGATGTTCTTGATAATAATTATACTTCAGAAAACATACTTAAAAGTTTATCTAATGAAGAACTTAAAGAATTATTTAGATAAAAGGAATAACCAATGAAGAAGAAAAACATTACAAACATAAACAACAAAATAAAAAAGGAACTGTATACTAATTATTAGTGTGACAGTTCCTTACTTTTAGTTTTTAGTTCTTATCTATTTACTGAATTTCATATTTGGTTATTTTTCTTTCAGTAAGCTTAGCGCTGTCCTTTGAAACATACTCCCCAGAATCAGTCTCAAAGATATTTTTTTCAATAATGGTATCCATTAAGGCAACTGCCTGCTCCTGAGTTAAACTGTCTTTAACTCCGCTTATGCTTAAAGTAGATTTCTTTCCACCTTTTGTTAAAAAAGTCATTGATAATATATACTCCATTTGCATACACTTCCTTTCAAATAAAATATTAATAGGTAATAGGTAATAAGTAAGAGGTAATAGTTAAGGATGAAAAGCCTTGGGCTTTTCAGAAATTATATAATTTCAAAAACAGCTGTGCTGTTTTTTCCGCAACTCTTACTTTTTACATCTTACCTCTTACTTATTTTTTAGTTTTAAGAATTAGTAACAGATGAAGTTACATTAATTAAAGTTTGGCCACATTCTGCAGCAAGAATGTCTTTAATGGCTGATGCTACATCATAAACATTCTGTGTATTAGCATCACTTTTTAAGCCGCCAAAAGTTTTTTTAGTATATTTTATATCACCTGCAGCATCAACTCCGTTTGCAACTTCAATAGAAAAAGAAGCCTCAGTAACAATTGTACTTATTGCCATATTTTTCACCTCCTTTCGTGTCTTACAAATAATAAATATGGTTCAAAAGGAATTATTGAGAAAGTTTTTTCAAAAATATAAAAAATTATATTTTCTCACTGATATCATTGGATAAGTCTAAGGAAGAACCCATTCTGGCTGAGATTAAAGTTGAAAGTCTCACAATGGAATTTGATAAAGAATGAAGTTCTTTTTCCAGCCTTATTAAAAGATATGAGCTGACAGCAACAGGAAAGCCTGCGTTTCCAATAAGGCTTACAAGATCATTAATCTCCATAAATAACACCTGCCTTTCATAATTATCACAGAATAAAAATAAAAAAATATTTTTAAAACCTGTCAATAGAATAAATATGTTTTTCTGCAAGCTTTTGTTTCAATTTTTTTAATAATTGTTCACGTAAATATCGTGCCTTATAATAATTTATATTTTTAAGGACGCTATAGGAGGCTAAAGATTTATTTTGTACATATATAAATGTTAAAAGTTCTTTTTCATCTTTATTAAGAGTTGAAATTATATTTTTAAGAGTACTAAAGCAGATATTTTTATAGGCAGTTTCACAAAGAGGCTCATCTTCACTTACAAGAATATATTCAAGATTATCAGTTAAGGTAAGGGCACACTGGCCGTCACTTTCATAATGAGAAATTCTGCGTCTTATAAGATCGTTAAGATTGTTTCTAATTGCTGTAAAAGCATATTTGGCAAAAGATTTATTTCCAACTTTGTATTTATTTAATGCATAAAGCAGTGATTTATAACATTCACTTTTTATATCTTCAAAAGTATATCCATTAATATAAGTCCTTTTTGCAAGATTAATTATAAATGGAGAAAACAATTCAATTATTTCTTCCGTTGTATTAATATTTTCATTTTTTAACTCATAGACAAGCTGTTCAACATATTCCAGTTCCATAATGGACACCTCCTAAAAAATAGTATAAATACATATTAACAGAAATTACCAAATATAAACATGACTTTGTTTGTAGATAGATGTAAAGAAAAGGAGAAAAATTAATACTTTATAACTAATGTTTATAGAGAATATAAAATAGATAGAAATTAATGTTTATTACACAAATTAAAAAAGAATATAAGAAAATAAGGACAGAAACAGGGATTGAAGAATGTAAAAAATAAATGGAAAATATTAACATAAAGTAAAAGAAAAGAGGTTGAGATTATGAGATGTGTAAGAAGGGCAAAAAATTTAACAAAAGAAAGAAAAAAATTTGAAGAAGAAAAAATATTACATTTATCAAAAGAATTAAGAGATATGATAGAAAAACTCAGCAAATTTGAATGGAATATAAAAATTGGGATTTTGAGAAGATTTCATAGAATAAAAAAGAAAGAAATGGCTGAAAAATGTCAGACTCATGATTCAACTTATTCAGCATGGGAAAGTGGAAAGAGATATCCACGATATTTTAATAGAATTCTTATTGCAAAGGCACTGAATGTTAATGTAACAGATATTTTTTAAAGTAAGAGAGGAGTTTTTTATGCAGGGAATATTAGGAAGAGATATTGCAGCAATAATGAATATAGATAAAGACAAATCCATAAATGAACTTATTGAATCTAAAATTAAATGTATTAATAATGAAGAATCAGTACAGTTATCTGAAAAAGAATATTGGGAAGACAGAATAAAAGAAATATGTATTGATGAATTTGTTTTAAGAACAAATAAAAATATAATAAGACAGCGCAAAATAATAACAGATGAGGAATATGATTTTATGATAAGTGCCATAGACAGCATAATAATAGGAGAAAACTCCATTTTAATATGTGAAAATGATAACAATATAGTTTCAAGAGTATGGAATTATTCTGAATTACAGGCAAAGTATATTTTAATGTGTCAGCACAATATGAGGGTTACAAAAGCTGAAAAATGTTATGTTGTATCTCTGGTTAATTGTGAAAGATTAATTATAAAAGAAATTGAAAGAGATGAAAGGATTATTCAGATGCTTATAAAAATAGAAAAGGATTTTTGGGAAAATAATATATTAAAAAGGATGGGGAAAAATAATGGCTGATTTAATATGGGTTAAGCTTGCCCTTAATATATTTGATGATGAAAAAATAAAATATTTTTATATGTTTGGAAATGGAGATGCTATTTTCTGCATATGGATAAAATTAATTGTTCAGGCAGGCAAGTGTAATATGGGCGGAAAAATATGTTTAAGCAGGGATATGCCATATACTCTGCCTATGCTTGCAGTAATTCTTGATAGAGATGAAGAGGAATTACAAAAAGCCTTAAAAATATTTCTTGATTTAAAAATGATAAAGTTTGATAAGAAGGGAATATTTCAGATTACAAACTGGGAAAAACATCAGAATATTGAGGCTCTGGCAAGAATACGTGCTCAAACAAGGAAAAGAGTACAAAAATATCGTGAAAAGAAAAAAGAAATTTTTTTAAGTGAATAAGGTAACGTTACAGTAACATGTTACAGAAGTTATTTTAAACATATGTGTAACGCATAAGAATAAGAAGGAAGAAAAGTAGAAAAAATATGTAGATAAGGAGATAGAAGAGAAAAGAAAAAGAGAGGAGAGGGGAGAAGAAGAGTCAGAGTAAGAAATAAAAAGGTAGGGTGAAAACAAATGACAAAGAACAGAATTTATTCTGCAATCCTTGCATGTATTATAGGAATTACCCAATTATGTGCTTATGGAGCAGAGCAGAAAAATATGTGTAAAATAATCTGCCACAGAGGATTAAGTGCTTATGAACCTGAAAATACTATACCAGCATTTAACGCCTGTGATAAACCTGGCATATATGGAGTTGAATGTGATATTCGTGAAACTTTTGATAATGAATTTGTTATTATGCATGATGCTGATGTTGACAGAATGACTGATGGAAAAGGGTTAATAAAATATATGAGTCTTAAAGAAATAAAAGCACTTAATATTGATAAGGGAAATAATATTGAAAAATATAAAGAACTTAAAGTGCCAGCACTTAATGAGTATCTTAGTGTATGCAATAAAATAAACAAAATACCAGTTATTGAAATAAAGGATATTAAAAAGACTCATATAACTAAGTTTTTAAAAATAATAGAAGAGTATGAATTTACTAACACAGCTATAATAATAAGCAGTAATAAGGATATTCTGCTTAATATAAAGAAAAAAGCACCAAACATCCATATTCAGTGGTTATGTAACATGAGTGCTGAAAATATTGACTTCTGCTCAAAATCAGGTTTTGACATTGATGTTGAAGGTGCTGTTTTTAAAGAAGAACTTCTTAAATATGCACATGGTAAAAATGTAAAGGTTAATATATGGACTGTGGATAATTTGGAACAGCTGAAGATGTTTAGGGAAAGAGGTGTAGACTTTATTACTACTAATAAATTTAGGTAAGAGGTAATAGGTAAGAAGTAAGAGTTAAGGATGAAAAGCTTTCAGCTTTTCTGAAAATATATATTTCAAAACAGCTTTGCTGTTTTTTCATTAACTCTTACCTTTTACCTCTTACTTTTTACCTATAATTTAAAAATATTATTTTTAAATTATAAAAAAGGTCCCAAAAATAATTTGAAAGTTTGTATTATATAGTGCAAGGTGGTTAATAAAGGTATTTTAGTAAAAAACAAAAAAGTTTTTTAAAAAGGTACCAAAACAAGAAAATTAATCTGTATATTATAATGAATTTCTTAAAAAGGAATTATTTAAAAATAATTTGAGTAAATTACATTGATTTGTTTACATAAGTGGACAAGCATGCTATAATTTATAAGAATTATGAAATTTTAGGAGGGAAAGAAAGATTATGTTAAAAAATTCAACAAAAATTACAAGCCTATTAGTAGCTGCTGCTTCTATGGCTACTATGGTTCCAGCTATGGCTGCTGATACAACAAAAATAGCTGATGAAGATGGTAAAATATACAGAGCTATCTCTTATGCAGATGGTAAAGTTTATGTAGAAGGAGAAGATATCGAAGCTGCTAAAGATGAAGATGGAGCTTTCTTCATAGATGGAGGAAAATCTAAAGAAGTAGATGATCTTGGATCAGATGATGAAATTACTGCAGTTTATGGAACAAAATATGTAGAAATTGCTGAAGGTGATTATTATGTAGACTTAACTAATGGTAAAGTTACTGATGATCAATTAAGAAATGAAGCTAAAGAAGATGCTGCTTCTGACTTAGCTAAAAAGTTAAGAAAACAAGATCCAGGCAGATATACAGAAAAGAGTAGTAATGAAAAAGCTAATATCGAAATGGATGATATTAAAAATGATGCTGATGAAATTTGGGAAGTTCCAGCAGCTCCTTATACTGAACCATATTATCAAGTAAATTACTTAAGATTTAATGGTGATAGTGATAAGGGTCAACATGTATATGCAGGTGAATATAATACAGGTGCAGCTGATGATGATGGAAATGTAAAGATACCAACAGTTTATACTGATGGAAAAGGAACATATGTTGATGCTGATAATGATTTAGGAAACGTTAATGTTATTATTAATAAGAACATTGATGCAAGTACTACTACTGCTGAAGCTATTATAATTGATCCAGATGCAAGTGTTTCTAAAGCAGAAGCAATAAAATTTGATGCTGTTGATACTAAGAAAAATAAAGATAAAACAGCTGAAGTTACTGTTGATGTTGAGCATATTGCTACATTAACATCTGACAAAGATTATGTTTACAGATTAGCAGCATTACATGTTAAATTTAAAAATCTTAAGAGTGGAGAAGTATATGATATTACAGATGAAGGACAAGTAATGATGTTTGGTTCTACTAAGAACCCAGTTGCTGTTAAATCTTCTGAAAAAGGTAGATTCTATGTTATCCAAAAGATTTCTAAAGAAACTGATGGAGATAAAGATGATGCTAACTTACCAAAAACAACTCAAACTTACTTTGTTTCAGAAAATAAAGACTGGAGAAAGAAAGGTGAAGTTGAAAGAGATGCTGATAAGAAAGTAACAGGATTTAATGCTGATATGGATGGCGTTATATCAACTAATCCAGATAATGATGACAGAACTATTTGGATAAATGATAAGGATTATTATGATGAAGATACTACTAATGCAGCAGTATTTATGGAAAAGTTTGCCAACAGAGAAGAAAACACTGTTGCATATACAGTTGTTGATGGTAGAATAAGCAAGTATGAACCACAATTCCAAACATTAAATGATAATGGTTCAGCTAAAGATGATAATAATGAGGATGATAATTTTGTAATAAAAACATTCATTCTTAAGAATTCTAATGGATTCTATTATGTAGATAAAGAAAAGAATGATGATTCTTTTGAAGAAGAAGATGAATTTGCAACAGCAATTGATAAAGATGGTAATATATGGAAATTAGATTCTGGTAAGATTAAGAAATATAAAAATGATGGTTCTTATGAAACTGTGTACAAATGTGATGGTGGATTAAATGAATTATCAGTATACGATGAAAAGAACTTAATTGCATACAATGAAGATGATGACACATATGCTATCGTTGGTGGTAAATCTTCTACTGGTAATTACACAGTTGACACTGAAGATTCTGCAAGTGCTACTACAACTGCACAAGTTGGTTGGTACACAAATGCTGATGGTTCATGGAGCTACGGTAATGCTGATGGAACTAGAGCTATCGGATGGTTACAAAGCCCAACTTCAGGATTATGGTACTACATGGATGCTAACGGTGTTATGATGACAAACGGATGGGTTCAAGATGGAGCTTACTGGTACTTCTTAGGTGCTGATGGTGCTATGAAGACTGGATGGGTTTACACTGGTGGAGCTTGGTACTACTTAAAACCAACTGCTGGAAACATGGGTGCTATGCAAACTGGCTGGATCCAAACTGGTGGAAAATGGTACTACTGCAATGCTTCAGGAGCTATGCTTGCTAACACAACTGTAAATGGTTATAAATTAGGAGCAGACGGAGCTTGGATTAAATAATTTAAGCCTGTGCTTGAAGTAAAATAAATTAATAAAAAAAGACTACTGCTTTGGTGGTAGTCTTTTTTTATTAGGTAAGAGGTAAGAAGTAATAGGTAAGAGATAAGGAGAAAACAGCGAAGCTGTTTTTTGAAAAATATATTTAAAGAAAAGCCTCTGGCTTTTCAACCACAACTCTTACTTCTTGCTTTTTACCTCTTATCTAAATTTTTACTTCTTACTTAAATTATCGTTTTTTAAAGTTTTTACTGATGAAATAAGCATCTTTTTTAAAGCTTCACATTGCTTTTGCAAAGCATAATGCTTATTGTTTTTGTAATTTGATTTATCAAGAATAATTAGCCAATATTCTGTTTCAGAAGTTTCTTTTAAAGATATATAAAGCTTATTTAGGAAATCTGCTTTGCTTATTGCATACTTTGCTTCATGAATATTAGCACCTATACTTGTTCCGCTTCTAAGAATCTGTTTTGACATTACAAATTCATGCTGTTCATTTATAAGCCATTTGTAATAATCTACTATATTAATAGAAAAAATTATAGATTGTTTAATTAATTCACTATTCTCCATGTAATATTAGATCTACTTTATTTCTCCTTTTTGTTTTTTTTATGAATATAATTTTTGACATATTTTCACTCAAATATTCACACATTAATTTGCGATGCAGAATTTTATTTCAGAATTTTATTAAGTAATAGGTAATAAGTAAGAGGTAAGAGTTTAGGAAATTTTTCTTACAGAAAAATAGATTATATATTTTATTATAAAGACAAAGTTTTTATAAAACATTTTAACATATTACCCAAATGATAGATTTTGTATAAAAAAAGCGGTAGATTTTGTGCAAACAAAATTCATGCAATAATATAATAAAAAATCTGAAAGATTTTTCTCCGAATCTCTTACCTTTTACCTCTTACTTCTTACTTAATTTGTTGTATTTTGTTATAGAATAAAAAACCAACAGAGGAATTTGAAAAAAATAAATAAAAAAGGTACCAAAAGAGAAAAATATGTCTGTATTATATAATGATTTCAAAAGAAATGAAATTCAATTAAAAAAACCAATGAAAAGTAATCGTAAAAACACAAAAGATTACAATTTATTCAACTAATTAACGAGGGGGAAAAGTTAAATGTTAAAAAACACAAGTAAAATTACAAGCTTATTAGTGGCTGCTGCATCAATGACTGCTATGGTTCCAGCTATGGCAGCTGATAAAATAGCTGATAAAGATGGGACAATCTATAGAGCAGTAGCTTATGCTGATGGAAAGCTGTATATTGATGGAGATGATATTGAAAGTGCTGATGACAGCGATGGAGTATACTATTTAGATAATGGAAAATATACTAAAGTTGATGATGATATAGATTCAGGAAGTACTGTAAATGGAATCTATGGAGAAAAATATTTAGAATTAGAAGACGGAGATTATTACTTTGATTTATCTACAGGTAAAGTAACTGATGATGAAGTAAGAAATGATGACAGAGAAGATGCTGCATCTGAATTAAGAAAGAAAATAAGAAAAGATGATCCATCAAGATATGATGAAAATGTAAGGGAAAATGTTGCTGACGTTGATATTCATGCAGATGAAATCTGGGAAGTTCCAGCTGCTCCTTTCACAGCTCCATACTATCAGACTCAATATTTAAAATTAGATAATTCTAAAGCAGAATATGTTTTAAATGAGTATGCTACTGTTTATACAGATGGAAAAGGTAAATACATTGATGCTGATAATGATTTAGGAAAATTAAATATCATTGTAAATAAAGATGTAGATGTTACAACTGGGGCTGCAGCTGCATTTGATATTAAGGCAGGAGACAAGGTGTCTAATGCTGAAGCTTTAGCTTTTACAGAAGTAGGAGACAAACAAAACAAGGATAAAACTTTAAAAGTTAAAACTTATGTTAAACATGTTGCTACTTTAGGAAGCGATGCTGACTATATATATAGAACTGCTGCAATAAAAATAACTGCTGCTACAGTAAATAACAAAGTAGAAGGTGAATATACTACTCAGACATCTGTATGTTTTGGTTCAACAAAGAATCCAGTAAAATTAAATGCAGATGAAAATGGATTCTTCTATGTTATTCAAAAAATTTCTAAGGAACAGGGCGATGATAAGGATGATGCTAAACTTCCAAAGAGCACTTCAACTTATTTAATAGCTGAAAATAAGGATTATAGAAAGAAAGAAAATGAAGATGCAGTAACTAATCCTGCTGATGATGATAGAACTGTAATTGGTGGTGAAAACTGGGCAGATGATTATAGTGATAAATTCTCAGACAGAACTACAAATGATGTGGCTTATACAATAACTAATGGAAAAATTACAAAATATCAAACTAAGTATGAAACATTAAATGATAATGGTTCTGCCAAAGATGATGATAATGACAAATTTATAGTAAAAACTTTCTCATTAAAAACATCTAATGGTTTCTACTATATAGATGGAGATAAAAATGATGATGATTTTGATGATGAAGACGAATTTGCTACTGCAGTAGATAAAAACGGAAATATATGGAAGTTGGATTCAGGTAAAATCTATAAGTACAAAAATGACGGCGACTACGAATTAATGTACAAATGTGATGGTGGTCTTAACGAATTATCAGTATATGATGACAAAAACCTGATTGCTTATAATGAAGATGATGATATATATGCTATTGTTGGCGGTAAATCTTCAACAGGAAATTATGAAGTTGATGAAGACGCTGAAAATACAACTACAGCAACACAAGTTGGCTGGTACACAAATGCTGATGGTTCATGGAGCTATGGTAATGCTGATGGAACTAGAGCTATTGGATGGTTACAAAGTCCAGCTTCAGGATTATGGTATTACATGGATGCTAACGGCGTTATGATGTCAAATGGATGGGTTCAAGACGGAGCTTACTGGTATTTCTTAGGTGCTGATGGTGCTATGAAAACTGGATGGGTTTATACTGGTGGAGCTTGGTACTACTTAAAACCAACTGTGGGAAATATGGGTGCTATGCAGACTGGATGGATTCAAACTGGTGGAAAATGGTACTACTGCAATGCTTCAGGAGCTATGCTTGCTAACACAACTGTAAATGGTTATGTTTTAGGAGCAGATGGAGCGTGGATTAAATAACCATATAATGCTAATGAGAAAATGAGAGGGAATTTAAATTAACAATTTTGTTGAATTTTAAACATAATATGTAACATAAAATATAAAACTTTCAAGGGGCTGCTGCAGATTTGCGGGAGCCTCTCTCCTGTTATATAAATCAGAATTTAATTAAGTAAGAAGTAAGAGGTAATAAGTAAGAGATT
>CAZLOP010000012.1:0-14776 GCA_964561205.1 uncultured Clostridium sp.
TGAAGAGTACCTTTTTTAAACTTATTTAAAGTTGATAATCTATGAGTCTGGGTCATGTCTCCATGCATTCCTTCAACCATAAAACCTTTTGACTGAAGTTCATGAACTAAATCATCAACACCTTTTTTAGTTTTACAGAATATGATAGCTGATGTTGGATCATCTAAATTTAATAATCTGCAAAGAGCTTCTAATTTATGCTTAGCAGTTATCATAAAATAGCTTTGCTTTATTTTAGCAACAGTAAGTGAACTTTTCTTAACACTTATAAGTTTTGCATCAGGTTTCATATATTTTTTTGCAAGCTTTGCAATAGGATCAGGCATTGTAGCTGAGAAAAGTAAAGTCTGTCTTTCTTCTGGTGTATTACTTAAAATTGATTCTATATCATCAATGAATCCCATATTAAGCATTTCATCAGCTTCATCTAAAACTAAAAATTCAACTGTTTCTAAATGTAAAACTTTTCTTTTTATTAAATCAAGAAGTCTTCCTGGTGTTCCAACAACAATATCTATATGATCTTTTTTTAATGCTCTAATTTGTCTGTCAATTGAATCTCCACCATATACAGATAAAACTTTGATTTTTTCATATTTTGACAATTTTCTGATTTCTTCATTAACTTGAACAGCTAATTCTCTTGTTGGAGCAATTATAAGAGCCTTTATTCCAGGTGTGTTAGACATTTTTGTTATAATAGGCAAACTATAGGCAGCTGTTTTTCCAGTACCAGTCTGCGCTTGACCAATAAGGTCAACACCACTAAGTGTTGCAGGAATACTTTGTTCCTGTATTTGAGATGGTTTTGTAAAGCCCATTTCATCTATTGCTTTAAGAACGGTCTCTTTAAGACCTAAGTTATAAAATTCATTTTTATTGTTCATTAAACATCCTCGTTTCTATATATTAAAAAATTAGTATTATTATATTCATAGTTATTATAAGCAAATAAGATTATTATAACAGAATGTAAATGGGAATGTCAAAAAATACTATGGAGATATTTGAAGTATAAAGCTATATAAAATAAAATTAAAAGGGGATTTGTACATTGTCAATTGAAAGTCAAATTCTGATTTACAGAATAAAAAGAAGCTGCCACAAATTAATGCGACAACCCCCTTTGTTACTAATAAAATTATTTTTTGTAGCTTCTGGTAATAATTGACTGAACTGCATCATGAAGAGAATCAATTTCTTCTTTATTTAAAGCATCAACATAAATAGGTTTATGAATAACAAGTTCGATGTCAGCTGATTTAATTTTATTGTTATTAGCTTCTAAGAGTTTATATGTTCCGTTAATAGTAACTGGAACAATTGGACATTTTGATTTTAGAGCAGGTTTAAAACTGCCTGCTTTAAATTCAGCAATAGGTTCACCTTTACTTCTTGTTCCTTCTGGAAAAATAACCATTGAGTAGTTATTCTTTAAAAGATTTATACTATCTACTATTGCTTCAGCAGATTTTCTTATGTTGCTTCTGTCCATAAAAATACAGTGTATATATTTCATCCATGTGCTTATAAAAGGCCAGTTTTCTAATTCTTTTTTTGCAATAAAACCTTTTGGTACATCTATATAACCTAAAAGTAGTGGAATATCAAAATTACTTTGATGATTTGATACAAATAACACTGTTTTGTCTTTTGGAATATTTTCTTTTCCAATTACAGTTACTTTTGCTCCAGCTCTTTTTAAAATGAATCTTGACCATTTTGAAACTATTTTATAAATGTAATTTTCCTTTTGTTTTTTATCATTGTTCTTATCTAACAAATGTATCTTCGGTCTGTAAAAAATATTTGCAAACATAAGACTTAGAATGATACAAGGATAAAAGTATAAAGTTCTTAACATAGTTACACATCCTTAACATTAAAATATCCTGCACTTAAGTATATTACAAATAAAAAATTTTTAAAAGAGATATTTTATAAAGATTGAGTAAAGAATATGATAAAATTTAGAAAAACTATAGGATATAAATGTAATATTAAAGATATAATAGTATATATATATTAAAAACAGGAGAAATAGTATGGAAGAAATACCAATAAATCAAGAGTTTAATGAATATATTAATGGATTAAGCTATAAACAGGTAGAAAAGAGAAAAAAAGAAGGAAAGATAAATTATATGCCCAAAGCTCCATCAAGAACTATATGGCAAATAATAAGAGCAAATTTATTTACAAGTTTTAATGCAATAAATTTTTTACTTGCAGTTATTGTTATAATAGCAGGATCACCTAAAAATTCATTATTTATGGGGGTTATAATAAGCAACACATTAATAGGTGTTTTTCAAGAAATAAAAGCTAAGAATACATTAGAGAAACTTTCTGTAATAAATAGAAATAAAGCAAAAGTAGTTCGCAATGGTATTTTAGAAGAGATATCAATAGAAGATATTGTTTTAGATGATACTATTTTTTTTGAGACAGGAATGCAGATTTTAGTTGATGCAGAAGTTGTATATAGCAATGGACTTGAAGTGGATGAATCTATGATAACAGGTGAAGCTGATTCAATAGGAAAGGTTAATGGTGATAAGCTTTATTCAGGAAGTTTTATTGTTGCAGGTGAAGGATATGCAAAAGCAGTAAAAGTAGGAGAGAATACATATTCAGCTAAGCTTGCAGCAGAAGCAAAAAAATTTAAATTAATAAATTCAGAGTTACAAAAATCTATAAATAGGCTATTTAAAATAATAATATGGCTTGTAATTCCAATGTCAATAATATTAATAACAGCACAGCTGAAAGCATTAGGAAGTCATTGGCAGGATGCAGTAATAGGTTCTGTCACAGGAATAGTAGGAATGATTCCTGAAGGTTTAGTGTTACTTACCAGCACAACATTTATTGTATCAGTAATAAAATTAGCACGTTATGATACATTAGTGCAGCAGTTATCAGCAACAGAAATTCTTGCACGCGTTGATGTAATATGTCTTGATAAAACTGGAACAATAACTGAAGGAAAACTTAAACTTACTGAAGTAAAAAATATAGGAAGATGGGATGATGACCAAATAGAAAAAGTGCTTCAGCTGTTAGCACATAACCTTCCAAGTAATAATCCAACTCAGAAAGCAATTATAGAAAAGTATCCCCAAAGTGATGAAAATATTATATGTAAAAATAAAATTGCTTTTTCATCAAGAAGGAAGTGGAGTGGAGCCAAATTTCATAATTTGGGGACATGGATATTAGGTGCTCCGGAAATTATTTTAAAAGATAGGTATAAGCTTATTCAGAGTATTGTAGAAGAAGAAGCACAAAAAGGCAAAAGGGTATTGCTTCTAGCTAATGTGAGTAATAATCATTTAAAGGAAGAACTTACAGGAAAGATTGAAAATGCAGCATTAATTTTGCTAGAAGATGTTATACGTGAAGAGGCACCTCAATTTTTAGAGTTTTTCAAACAGCAGGAAGTAGATGTAAAAATAATTTCTGGAGATAATCCAGTTACAGTAAGTGAAGTTGCACGAAAAGCTGGTGTTACTGGATGGCAGAAATATATAGATGCAAGAGAATTACCTGATGATTTTGAAAAGCTCAAAGATATAGTAAAGGATAATAATGTTTTTGGAAGGGTTACCCCACACCAAAAAAAGAAGATAGTTATGGCACTTCAGGAATTGGGTCATACTGTTGCAATGACAGGAGATGGTGTTAATGATGTTCTTGCATTAAAAACATCTGACTGTGGAATTGCAATGGCAAATGGTTCACCAGCAACAAAAGCTGTTGCACAGCTTGTATTAATGAATTCAAACTTCATGAATCTTCCTAAGGTTGTTGAAGAAGGAAGAAAGCAGATTCAAAATGTTGAAAGAATGTCTGAGTTATTTTTATCTAAGAGTATTTTTTCTTTTATACTTTCATTAATAACATCAGTTTTGTTAATTCCATATCCAATAGAACCTTTACAGCTTTCATTAGTTGGCAGCTGTGCAATTGGTATACCAGCATTCTTTCTAGCCCTATTGCCTAGTAAGGGAAGAGTTAAAAAAGGTTTTTTAAGAAAGGTGTTGACAGTAAGTATTCCTAATGGAATAATAATGGCTGCATTTACTTTTGTTACATACATTATGTCCCAGCATGCAGGAGTATCTGTCAGGTATAGCAAAACTTTGGCATTATTGATGTATGCAGGTGTAGCTGTTGTAATATTATTTAGAGTGGCAAGACCATTAAGTATTTTTAAGACTATTTTATGTATATTTATGACAATAATAATAGTATCAGCATTTGTTACTCCAATAGGAAGGTTGATATTTAATTTAGCACAGTTAAGATTTATACATGTATTGATTTCATTAGCTGTAATAATAGGAAGTGGTCCCCTTATTACAAAGAGTGTAGATTTAATTAATGAAAAAGCTGTTAAAAGATTACATAAACAATATTATAAATAAATTTATTCAGAGTGTTTGACAATAAGACACAATTATAATAAACTTTATATTGGAAATAGATTATTCCTATATAAAGTTTATATTATGCTTCTATAGTTTAATGGATAGAACAATCCCCTCCTAAGGGATAGATGTGGGTTCGATTCCCGCTGGGAGTACCATGAGATGTGCATAAATGGCTAAACTATTGGGTTTAGCTGTTTTTTGTTTTTAAAATACCGACATTTAACCGACATTTGCATGTAAAAAAAATTTATAGGTCATTAAATATATTATCTAATAAGTCAGCAGTTTGTTTTTTCATTGATGGAAGTACATGACTGTAAGTATCCCATGTTATTTTTGTTGACCTATGACCAAGTCTTTCAGATATTACTTTTATATTTTCACCTTTAAGTAATAGTATAGTAGCATGAGTGTGTCTTAATCCATGTATACTTATTTGAGGAAGTTGCATATAATTAGTTACTTCTTTTTTAGATTTTTTAATTTTGTCTTCTAAGGTATCTTTGTATTTAGCTACTTTTTTAGTGAAATCCATAGATACATTACGAGGGTTGCACATATTGTTTTTTTTATCAAGTATTACAAAGCCTTTTATATTATTTTCTGGTTGCTCTAATTTGTGCTTTGATAATACATCTATTAATAAAGGTGGGATTGAAATACTTCTAAAAGCTGTATTAGTTTTTAATATCTCTGTATGTATTAATTTGTGATTAGTTTTATCAATTATAACTTGTTCACGAATATATATTACACCTTCATTAAGATCAACATTATTCCATTTTAATCCACACATTTCACCTATTCTAAGACCAGTCAAGCTTATTATAAGAGCAGGTAAATATAAATTGGTATCTTTGATTTGTCTTAAAAAGAATTTTAGCTGGTTGTCGTCCCATGCAATTACTTTCTTAGATTCCTGACTGATTTTTTCAATATCTGTAGGTAGATAGTTTATTAATTTGAGCTTTTTAGCATATTTTAAGCATCCAGATAAAGTTTCTATTATCTTTTTACAGCTATTGGGCTTTAAGCCTTTATTTATTAAGCCATTATAAAATTGTTGAACAGTAGCAGTTGTAAGCTTGTCTAAAGAAATATTGCCAAGTTGAGGGATTATATAGTTATTAATTCTTGATTCATAATTAGTCTGTGTATTTAAACTTATGGTTTTTATTTTATAATCAGTATACCAAGACATAATAAAGTCTTTTAAAAGAATTTTATTATCAATAACATTTAAGCCGTTACAAATATCAACACTTAATGAATTAGCGTATGCAGTAGCTTCTTTTTTTGTTTTAAATCCACTCTTAAATTTTCTCATTCTTTTACCAGTTGATGGATCTCTGCCTAAGTCAATAGTTACTTCCCATTTTCCATTTGAAAGTTTTCTATAACTTGCCACGAATAAACCTCCTTTCTATATTTTATAGTATATATTATACATTATCTTGCATAAAAATTGTTGATTTTGTTGAATTGCTTTAGAGAATATGATAATAAGAAAAAATTCGTTTGTTCCAGTAGTTCTAGGCTTTAGATTTTACTATTTGTTGTAGTATTATCTAAAGCCTTATTTTACGCGACTTCTTAATAGTTAAAAATTATTTAGAGTTGTTTGATTTTATAAAATTTTATCTGTGTTGTGTTATGGTTGTGTTACTTATATAATTAAGGATATGTAGTGTAGCATAATTTTAAAAATTAATAATAGTGGGTGTATAGAATAAGAGTAAATACAAGGCTTAGAATATATTTTTTGTGTTATACTATATATTGAAAATAATAAATTTATAAAAGGTGGTGATAAGTAGCATGGAAGGTGAAAATAATTTGATTTTAAAAAGATTATTTAGTAAAAATATGATATCTAATTTAATAAAAGATAATTATAATGATACATTTTCATATGCTATTAATCGCTATTTAAAAGGAACAAAAGCAAAAAATTATAATGATTTGTTTTGTGAGTTTTATAAATTAGCATCTAAGAAATATAGGATGGAATATTTTTATAAAAATACATTATTAAATAAATTATTATTAGGAAAACATAGTTTACAAACAACAACAGCATTAACCGAAGTACCTATTGGAAAATCTAAAGCAGACTTTATAATGATTAATGGGAAGGGAATTGTTTATGAAATAAAAACAGAGCTTGATACATTAGAGCGGTTAGAAAGTCAAATAGAAGATTATTTTAAAGCTTTTAAGTATGTTTATGTTATTACTTGTGAAGAACATTATGAAAAGTTAAAAGAAAAACTGAAAGATACTAAAGTAGGTATTTGTATTTTAACAAAAAGAAATACAATTAGTACTAAGAAGGAAGCAGAAGAAGAAAAGAGATATTTAGATAAGAAAGCAATGTTTAAGCTTATGAGAAAAAATGAATATGAAGAAATTATAAAAAATAATTTTGGATATTTACCTCAAACCAGTCAGTTTAAGTATTATAAAGAATGTTATAGTTTATTTGAAAGTATTGAGGTAGAGATAATACAGAAAAATATGTTAAAACAATTAAAAAAGAGATATATAATAACAAATGAAGAATACAAAAAAGTTCCATATGAATTGAAATTTTTAATATACTTTTCAAAGTATAACAAAGATGATTATAAAAAATTAGAAAGATTATTAGAAACAGAATTTAGGAGATGATAAAATGTATTTTCCATATTTGCGAGGAAGGCAATTTGAGTTGCTTGCTCTTAGAGAACTTATTGAAAAGAAATTAATTGGAGATAAAATATGTCCAATAATTGAACCAATAAAACCAACTCCTACATTTATAAAAACATTAAATATATATTCTCAAAATAAAAAGAATATAGCAGTTGTTTTAAATCCACAGGTTGGTAATTTTGTTGATGATATAAATTCAATGAAAGGAAAAGATAAAGAAAAAACAGTAGGGAAGCCTTTGTTAGAAGGTATTAGAAATGAGAATACAATAAAATCATATATTATGAATCATGCTATTGTTAATTATATTGCAGAACAAGAGCAAAATGAAAGATTTATTATAATAAATAAGAGTAGAGATAGTTTAAATGATTATTTAAGTTTATACAGTGATAAAAGTCCATTATTTTCATTGATACCAGATGATAGAAGTTTTAAAAAGAATATAAGAAAAGGAAAAGTTTTATTTGGGGATAAATTTAAAAAGAAAAGTAGAAATGTTGATTACATCGATAATGAAGATGAATTTTTTTCTGATGACCATTTAGCATTTAAAGAAGAAGGTTATGACGGATTTTCAGATTATTCAGTAGTTGGAGAAGAATTCAATGAATCTGGTTTTGCACCATTAGCAGTTGCAATTCATATTGTATACTTTGATGAAGAGTTAAATTTGAAAATTAGACATTTTGTGTCTGATTCTAATGAAGATATAAGTGATCCAGCTGGAAAATTTGAAGAGGCATTAAGAAAATTGGTTACATGGGTTGAGGATGAAAACATAGTTAAAACTGAAGCCATAAATCAATTTATAGAATGCTATAATACTGGTAAATATCCAGGTTTGGGTACAGTTAAGAAGTTATCTATTATGCACCATTTACAACTAATGAATATGTATTTAGAAGAGGAAATATAAGATGATCTGTTGTATAGAATGTTTTAAAGATTCAGAATTAAAATCAATAATTTCATCTGTTGGTAAAAAAGGTGATTGTTCAATATGCGGACGCAAAGATATGTATATATATGATACTGATATAGATGAGTATTTGATAGAATATTTTGACGAATTACTAGATGTATATACTTGCAAAAATGTGATGCCTAAAGCATATCCTCCATCATTGTATAACACTATTAGTGAGGAATTAATAAATAGATGGGGAATATTTAATATAGAAGTTGGAAAAGTAAATGAATTAATACGAGAAATATGTAAGGAAAAGTATCAATCAAATCAAGAGTTATTTACTGATGAAGTTGGTATATTGGAATTAGGAGATAGTAATTATCTTAACAATAATTGTATATTAAAAACATATGATTGGGATACTTTTAAATATTCATTAACAAATGTAAATAGATTTTATTCAGATCAAATAAATGTAGACGTTATGGACAAGCTTTGTAAAAATATATGTGTAGAGTGTAAAGCAGGAACGATTTTATATAGAGCAAGAATTTCTGATGAAAAGGGTTTTATAGATAAAAAACAAATGTTAGCACCGCCACCTGATTTAAGTAATGCAGGAAGAGCTAATTCTACAGGAATAAGTTGTTTATATTTGGCTGATAACATTGATACAACTATACATGAAATTAGAGCAAGGCATTTAGATTATATATCGATAGCTAGTTTTCAATTAAAATATGATTTGAAAATTATTGATTTAAGTTATTTAGATGGATTAAGTGCATTTTCAATTGGATTTGATTTAACATGGTTTGCAGCTAATATTGATCACTTGAAGAAAATTGCAAATGAAATAGCAAAACCTTTAAGGCGACAAGATAGTGTACTTGATTATTTACCAACTCAATACATAAGTGATTTTGTTAAACATGCTGGTTATGATGGAATAAAATATAAAAGTACATTAAGTAGTGGAAATAATTTTGCTATTTTTGATCAAAAAAATGCAAAAATAAATGAAATTAAATTATATCATATAGATAATTTAATTTATAAATATAGTGAGGTAAAAAAATGAGTTTAGTTGATGTAGTTAATGTGGGACAAGGAGATTGTTTTATATTAAGAACAGCGAAATATAGAGGGTGTATGCATTGTGGAACAACATTTGTTATTGATTTGGGAAATGGTTTATATGATATAACAAAAAATTTAACTAATGATTCAAAGTGCCATTTAATATTAACACATAGTCATGATGATCATATTGGAGGATTTAAATATTTTATTGGTAATGATTTTAATAAAATTCAAAGAATTACAATACCATTATATCAAAATGAAATAGCACTAATTGCTGATTTTTTGAAAAACATTAAGGGAATTAAGAAAATAAGCAATGCTCAAGAAGTATTGAAAGAATTAGATGAGATAATTTCGCAACAAAAAGTGCTTAAAAAAATTGGCGATGAAAAAAACAATTTTTTCAATTTTGTATGTGATGGAGATTATTTATGTGGTCATATTTTCTTTTTAAATCCGCCAGTAGATGATGAAAATTATTATTATGATGAGAAAGGCATAAATAGAATTAGTAATTGTTTTAATGAAGAAACAAAAAATAAGTTTAGAATTTATATGTCTATGAAAAGATTAGTATATGAGGATATTCCTGATATTAAGGAACTTATAATAAATGAAAATAATGAAGAAAAATATAGAGGAGATAAAAGAAATTTTATTAAAAAATTCTTTATTAAGAATATAAACAAAATAGAAGACTTTAATGCTAAACCTAATAAAACAAAATTAAAATCAATAATTAAATCTTATAAAGTAGATAGTAATAATGCAAGTATAGTATGTAAGGTTAAGTATGAGAAAAGTATATTATTTACAGGTGATGTTGATAAAGAAAATTTGGAGAGAATAATTTCTGAGCATGGACATTTAATACAATCTGACTATTTAAAAGTTCCGCATCATGGAAGCAAAAAGAATTTGGATAGATATATATTAAAATGGATTAACCCCCAAAAAGCAATAATATCACATAATAATGCTATATTTGGTAGGGCAAAAGATGCACATCCTAATAAAGAAGTTTTAAAGATACTTAATGATGAAAATATAGATTTAATTGTAACAAATTCTATTATAAAGAACAATAAAATTATTTTTAATAGAATGCAAAATAAAGAAGACAATTATGTAAGGGTTGTTGATTGTTAATTACAATAATAAATATATTTATATATAGTACACTTTAAATAAACAATATTAAAAATATAAAAAATGTTTATTTAGAGTTTAATAATTAATTTTTAAATATTTATTTGTATAAGTTAAAACTTTAAATAAACGAAAAGAAGGAATTTTCAATTATATATTATATTTATGAATAATAAATTTAATCCTAGAGCAAAAATGCTCTAGGATTTTTTTATCTTGAAGGGAGTGTGTGAATAATGAAGATTATTGATATAATAAATAAGGTGTAGATTAAAAAAATTAATATTGATATAATATAGCGTATATTTTGGTAGTATATAAAAAATAACAGGAAATGGTGAATATTTTATGTTAAATTATACATTAGAACAAACAGATAACTATTTGCAAAGTATGAGTAAAGAAAAAAGAAAAAAGATAGGACAATTTTTTACATCAAAAGAAACAGCTTGTTTTATGGCATCTATGATATCAGTGAAAAAAGAACATTTAAAGATATTAGACCCGGGAGCTGGCTCAGGAATACTTTCAGCAGCATTAATTATGGAATTACAAAATACTGTAGTAAAAGAAATCGACTTAACTTTATATGAAAATGATAAAAATATTTTGCCTATATTGCATAGTAATATTGAACACTTAGTAAAAAATTCTAAAATTAAGATTAATTATAATATAATAGAAAAAAATTATATTATTGATAATGAAGCAGATTTTAATTTAACACTACTATCACACAAAGATGCATGCAAGTATGATATTGTTATATGTAATCCACCATATTTAAAAATTTCTAAAGATGCACCAGAAGCAAAAGCGATGCCAATAGTTTGTTATGGAGCACCTAATTTATATTTTCTATTTATGTCAATGGCATTATTTCAACTTAAAGAAGATGCAGAAATGGTTTTTATTGTACCTAGAAGCTGGACTTCAGGAGCATATTTTAAAAAATTTAGAGAATATTTATTATCAGAAGGTAAACTTAAGCGAATTCATTTATTTGTAAGTAGAGGTAAGGTGTTTGATAAAGAGAAAGTTTTACAAGAAACAATAATACTTCATGTAGTTAAAAGAAAAGAAAAATTTAAAACCATAGAAATATCGTCTACAGAGAGCAATTTCGATTTTAAAGATATAATTAAGTTTGTAGTACCTTATAATCTAGCAATATCAGAAGATGAAAATAAATTTGTATATCTGCCAATAAATGAAGATGAAGTTGAAATATTAAATAAGATAAATAAATTTGGAAATACATTACAACAAACAGGAATTCGTTTAAAAACAGGTTTGACAGTTGCATTTAGAAATGGTGAATTATTGTATGATAAACCTGAAAATAAGACTGTTCCAATAATTTATTCAACACATTTTAAAGATGGAACTATTAAATTTCCAATAGAAACAGATAAAAAACAATATATAGGTAATTCTAAAAGAGGATTAATACAGGAAAATAAGGATTATCTGTTCATAAAAAGATTTACTTCAAAAGAGGAAAAAAGGCGAATACAGCCTGCAATATATTTGAAAGGTATATGTAATGATTATGATTATATATCTACAGATAATAAAATTAATTTTATAGATACAATAGATAAAAATAGTAATCTAACACAAGATGAGATATATGGATTATATGTTATATTTAATTCCACATTATATGATAAATATTATAGAATATTAAATGGAAGCACACAGGTTAATGCTACAGAGATTAATTATATGCATGTACCTGATAGAATTCAATTAAAAGAAATTGGAAAAGTTTTGAAAAATAAGGGTGACTTATCTGTAAAAACTTGTGACACAATATTGGAGGGGTTGTTAAATGGGGAAGTTAGAGGATGCGAAAGAAATATTAAGATTGTCAGGAATGCCAAAAGCACAGCAGTCTGATTTATGTGCATATACATTATTAGCTATGTCAGCAATTACAAATGATAATGAATGGAATAAAGCTACAAATGAATGGATTAGAATACATGATATTATTCAGTTCATAAAAATTAATTATGATGTTGAATATGCAGAGAATAGTAGAGAAACTTTTAGAAAACAGGCAATACATCATTTTAGAAATGCTGCATTTATTGAGGATAATGGGAAAGCAACCAATTCACCTAATTATAGATATCGTATTACTAAAGAATTATTAACTATTATTAGGTTGTATGGTAATGATGAATGGAAAGAAGCACTAGAAGAATATACAGCATGTCATCAAAGTTTAATTGATATTTATGCTTCTAAAAAGAAAATGCAGAAAATGCCAGTAAGGATAAATGGAATAGACTTTACCTTTTCAACAGGAAAACATAATCAATTACAAAAAGCTATTATAGAAGAATTTGCACCTAGATTTGCACCTAAGTGTCAATGTTTATATGTAGGAGATACAATTGAAAAAGATTTGGTAAAAGATATTGAGAAATTAAAGGAACTTGGCTTTGAAATTACTTTACATGATAAGATGCCTGATGTGGTTTTATATTCAGAAGAAAAGGATTGGATATATTTTATTGAAGCAGTTACGAGTGTTGGTCCTATAGAGCCTAAAAGAATATTAGAAATTGAGGAAATGACACAAGATGTTAAGTCTGGAAAGATATATGTAACAGCATTTTTAGATATGAAGACATTTAAAAAGTTTGCTGAAAATTTAGCATGGGAAACAGAAATTTGGATTGCAGATTTTCCAGAACATATGATACATATGAATGGAGATAAATTTTTAGGACCTAGATAGTTAATAATTATTATTTATTAAAAAGTCTAAAGTAAAGAACTTTAGGCTTTTTTGCTTTGAAAGGAGAATTTTAAAATGAATATTGCTTATATAAGAGTAAGTACAGTAGAACAGAATGAAGCAAGACAACTTGAAGGACTTAAAAAATATGATATTGATAAGATATTTGAAGAAAAGGTATCAGCAAAAGATACAAACAGACCACAGTTAAAAGCTATGTTGGATTTTGCAAGAGAAGGAGATACAATTTATGTTTGGGATTTCAGCAGATTAGCAAGGAGTACAAAAGATTTATTGAATATAGTTGAACAACTTGAAAGTAAGAAAATAAATTTAAAAAGCATTAAAGAAAACTTAGATACCAGTACACCTACAGGAAAATTTAAAGGAAGAAAGCCTATTGATTATCCTGAAAATTGGAATGAAGTTTATGATAAATGGAAAAAAAGAAAAATGACAGCTAAGGAAGCTATGGAAACATTAAAATTAAAAAGAAATACATTTTATAATTTGCTTAAGAAATTTGAAGAAAAATAATCTTTGAAAATTCTAAAAATGAAATCCCATCAAAAAACCCACCATATATAAATTAGGAGGTGCTTAAAACTATGGATAGAGCTTTTTTGAGAACGTATTCCCACATTCCCACTAATATGTCTGTTACATAAATATATAAAAATGGTAATAATTTAAAATATAAATGATGAAGATATTCTAAAACATTATTTCATACTATATTAGAGATAAACAATAAGGTTAGTAAAATTACTATTAGGTATATAAGTATTAATATTATTTAATTTTATGTTGAAAACTATGATGATTATGAAAATATATTAGATATTACTCCAGAACTTATATGCACCAACAAAAATAATCGTAGTTTATATTATGCAAAATTAAATATATAAAAGGACAATATAATGATATAATTTAGTTAGAAACATATTATAGTTTAGGAGTATATTATTATGAAAACTGTAAATTATGAAGATATGATAATGAAAAAAGCTATGAGTGTATTTGCTAATGAAGGATTAAAATTCTTTAGAATACAAGGCAAGGTAAAAGAAGTAGCACCTACAGAAATAGTTGTATTAGAAACTAAAAATATGTTTATGGATTATACGTTTTTAATGGAAGATGATACATACATACATTCATATTGAGTTTCAAACTACCAATAAAGGAAAGAGTGATTTAAGAAGATTTAAAACATATGAATCATTACTCGAATTACAGACAAATAAAGATGTAGTTACTTATGTTGTATATTCAGGAAATATAAAAAATCCAATATCAGAATATAATTGTGGAATAAATACTTACAAAGTAAAAAATATCTCTATGGCTAATATAAATGGTGATGAGGTATTTGAAAGACTAAAGCAAAAAATAAGAGATAAAGAAGAAATCACAAAACATGATCTGATAGAATTAACCTTTACTCCTATAATGGGAGGTACACTTACAAATGATGAAAAAATAGTGGATGCTATAAGAATATTAAAAGAGGTTGATAATGAATATAGTAATGATGTTAAATCAATGCTGTATGACTTTGCAAATAAATTTTTAAAAGGTAAAGATTTAGAAAAAGTGAAGGAGGAATTAAAAATGACTGAATTAGGTGAAATGTTAATTAATGAAGGTATGGCAAAAGGTATTGAAAAAGGCAAAATTGAAGTTGTAAAGAAATCAATACAAAAAGGCTTAGACAATGAAACAATAGCTGATATAACAGGA
>CAZLOP010000013.1:0-14750 GCA_964561205.1 uncultured Clostridium sp.
GGTTATGTGGCAGCTCATTATTTTTAGTAAATACGTCATGTGTTCCATCGCTTACTAAAAAGTTCAATACGTTAAAAAAATTGTATTCCCACAAAAGAACCCAAAAGCAAGTTTTGGAACCTTTTGTATGGGTAAAAAAAGTGACTTCTTAGATTATATAAAGATTAAGTAGTTGTTTGTTTCAAAAAATGAAATTTTGCAATAGAAGGTTAAAAGTGTGGCGAAGCCACTTTTGTTCTATGCTTAGAAATAAACACACAATGTACAATTAGAAAACATATATGCTGCTTAAAATACAAATAAGAGTATTATAAGTTTGAATTTAATTGTACATTGTTTTATTTATATATTTTCAATCTGCCAGTCAATTGGTGTCTGGTTTGTTTTTATTAAGAAATCATTTGTTTTTGAAAATGGCTTGCTTCCAAAGAAACCTCTGCTTGCAGATAAGGGACTTGGATGCACTGATTTTATTATAAGATGTTTTGGATTAGTTATTAATGAAGTTTTTGAAATAGCATTATTACCCCATAATATAAATACTACAGGTGTTTCTTTTTCATTAAGAACTTCTATAACTCTGTTTGTAAATTGCTCCCAGCCTTTATTTTTATGTGAGTTAGCTTCGCCAGCTCTTACGCTGAGTACAGTGTTTAAAAGTAATACACCCTGATCAGCCCATTTTTTTAAGTAACCATTGTTAGGAATGAAACATCCAAGATCGGTATTAAGTTCCTTATATATATTAACTAGAGATGGTGGTGTTTTTACACCTGGATTAACTGAAAAACTTAATCCATGAGCCTGCTTTGGACCGTGATAAGGGTCCTGTCCTAGTATGACAACTTTGGTGTCCTTGTAACTTGTATAGTGAAGAGCATTAAATAAATCATACATATTAGGATATATAACCCTTGAATTATATTCGTTCTTTAAAAATTGTCTTAAATTTAAGTAATAATCTTTTTGGAATTCGCTGTTTAAATATTCTTTCCAATCATTTTTTAATATTTCTGACATAATATCACCCAAGATTATTATATCACTTTATATATCATCTATACAAAAGTACATTTTTAATAAAAATGTGGAAATATATTCAGTATGCTGTTGTTACCAAGGATTTATACTGTTAAAATGAAATAGTATGCAAATTTAATTAAAGATAGGAGAATATATATGGAAAATAAGGTGTTAGCAGTAGCTGCTGGTTATGAAATAACTGAAAAGGACTTAAATGCTATTATAAGCAGATATCCACAGGATAAAAGAGCCATGTTTCAAAGTGAAGGCGGTAAAAAACAACTTTTAGAACAATTAATTGCTTTTGAATTAATGAATAAATTTGGTAAAGAAATAGGTCTTGATAAAACAGAAGAATATAAGGCTCAAATAGCAGCAATAGAAAAAGAAGTATTAACTTCTATGGCTATTAACAAGGCTTTAGCTGATGTTACAGTAACTGATGATGAAGCTAAAAAATATTATGATGAAAATAAAGAAGCATTTGCACAGCCTGCAACTGTATCTGCAAAACATATTTTAGTTGCAACTGAAGATGAAGCAAAGAAAATAAAAGCTGAAATTGATAATAAAGAAATTTCTTTTGAAGAAGCAGCTAAGAAGTATTCAACTTGTCCATCAAAGGAACAAGGCGGAAACTTAGGAGAATTTTCAAAAGGAATGATGGTTCCTGAATTTGAACAAGCGGCATTTAATTCAGAAATCGGAGTAATTACTGAACCAGTAAAAACTCAATTTGGATATCATTTAGTTTTAGTTGAAGCTAAAAATGAAGCATCATCAAAAAGCTTTGATGAAGTAAAAGATTCTGTAGTAAATCAATTATTACAAGAAAACCAACATAAAAAATATGGAGATTTATTAACTGAATTAGAAGGCAAATATGGCGTTGAAAGAAAATAACTTTATTTTAAACTAAGAGCTAAGAACTAAAAACTAAGAGTTTAGGGAAAAATTTGAAAGAAAAATTTCCTTAACTTTTAGCTATTAGTTCTTAGCTTTTAGTTAAATTAAAGTAAATCCAAATAAGAATCTATATATTTGTCAGCATATTTTAAAAGTTCTTCTTTTGGTGTTATGCAGTATTTATCTTTTACAATACATACCTTCATGCCAGCGCTTTTTGCACCCATAGCAGCAGGAAGAATGTCTTCGAAAACAAGGCATTCAGAAGGAGGAATTCCTATTTTTTCAGCAGCAAGAAGATAAACATCAGGGGCTTCCTTGCTTCTTTTTACTTCATCAGTAGTCGTTATAGCATCAAAATATTCAAAAATACCATTATTTTTTAAGCATGGTGTTAACAATTCAACAGAATTGCTTGTTGCAAGGGAAATTTTTATAGATTTTGATTTTAATAGTTTTAAAAAGTCCAAAGCACCTGATTTTAATTTTACATTGTGTGAATAATGATTTAAAGCCATTGTCTGCCAATCATTTAACATTTTATCTATAGAGTCTGGTATATTAAATTTTTCTTTAATATAGTGTGCTGTTTGAGTGAAGCTTAAATGATTTATTTCTTCGTTAAAGTTATCTGGGACAGAGAAACCATACTTTCCTAAATAGTCATCATCTATTGAGGCCCATACCCATAATGAATCCACTAAGGTACCATCAAGGTCAAAAATAGCTCCTTTTATATTGTCTATCATAATTATATCCTCATTTCATAAATTGTATCTTTAATTTTGAATAATAAAAAAGGGGGTGGCATTAAACCTGGGGATTTATAGTCTAAAGCGACATACACTTCCATATGTGTTACATTCCAAAATTATTAGCCATTATATACTATTAATGTTGGCAATGTCAATAATTGTTTGAGAAAAATGAAAAAATTATGGTTAATAAAAGAAGGATTTAAAAAAAATATATAGAAATTTAAGAAATAACGGTAAAAAATAATTGTATAAATATAAAGTATAAGGCAATATGAATTAGAAAAAGGATGTTAAAGATGCTATCATATACAACATAGTCATATACTACCATTGTCCAAATAAAAAAATAGTGTTATACTAATAATTAAGAACGCATGATAATAAAAGGAGGGAAGGTTCAAGGAAACCGATTATTAATGAAAAACAAAGTGCTTGCTAGTCTTTTAGCAACAGTAATCGTTATGGGTACTGCAATACCATCTTTTGCGACACCTACTAACCAAGAACTAAACGAAACTAGACAAAAATATGCGGAAATTGAAAACAAGATTAATGCAATACAGGATAAGATATATGATTTAGATCAAAAAATTGAACCGCTGCAATTAACCGTAGATAAAAATAACAAGCAGATTAAAAGCCTTAATGATACAATTGATAATACAACTAAGGATATTGAACAAACAGAAAAAAATATTGATACCCTGGATAAAGCTTTAGGGCAAAGAGTGAAAGCTTTATATGATTCAGGAAATTTAGAATTTAGTTACTTGAGTTTTATTTTTGAAGCAGATTCAACAAGTGATTTCTTTTCAAGAATGGGTGCTGTAGGTAAAATAATCAGCAAAGATAAGGAATCTATAGAAGAAATTGTTGAGAAAAAGAATGAATTAAATACTCAAAAAGAGTCTTTAGAAAGCCAAAAAAATGAAATTGATAAGCTTACTAAAGAAATTCAGGCATCATTAGATGAATTAGATGGTAAGAAAAAAGAGCAGGAAGTTTTAGTAAATCAGGCTAAAGCAGAACAGGAAAAATTTGATTCTGAATACTTAGCTATAATGGAAAGAGAAGTTGTTCAAAGTCAGTTTAATTCAATAAGTTCAAATAAAAGTATATCAGAATTAGAATCAATTATTTCTCAATTAAGAAGTGTAAGAGATAATCAGATTAAGAGTCCAACAGTTAAAGGGGAAATAAATAGTAAAATAGAAAGTGCTAAGAGCATAGTTTCAGAAAAGAAAGCAGCAGAAGCTGCTGCTGCAAGAGCAAGGGCAGCTGCATCAGCCAGCAGAGGATCATCTTCATCATCATCTGTAAGTGTTCCTTCAGCTAATTCTGGAAGTGTCCAGTCAATATTAAATGTAGCTTATAGTCAATTAGGTAAGCCATATAGCTATGGAGCTACTGGTACAGCATCATATGACTGTTCAGGATTTACTCAGTATGTATTTAGAAATGGTGCTGGAGTAGATATATCAAGAACAACATATTCTCAAATTAATGTTGGCACACCAGTAAGCAGAGATCAGCTTCAACCAGGGGATTTGGTATTCCCTCATTCAGGTCATGTTGGAATTTATGTTGGTAATGGACAAATGATTCATGCACCACAAACTGGTGATGTTGTAAAAGTAGCACCTGTATATAAATTCTATGCAGCAAGAAGAGTTTTATAGAACATAATAAATATTATTAAAGGGCTGTCCCACTAATTTGTGGCAGCTTCTTTTGTTTTATAAGTCAGAATTTAATCAATTAAAATAATAACAGGGCAGATAATTTGTTATAATAAATCGTATGATTAATCTAAAAAATATAAATGAGGAATATATATGGGAAAAAATATATTAAACATAAATGATAATGAAATAATTGACGATTTACAGCTGGAAGGTTTGAAAATAATCCAAAAAAGAGATGGATTCAAATTTGGAGTTGACGCAGTTTTATTATCAGATTTTGCAAATATAAAAAATAAATTTAAAGTTATTGATTTATGCAGTGGAACAGGAATAATTCCATTTTTAATTTATGGAAAATATAAACCACAACATATTTATGCTGTTGAAATTCAGAAAGATATGTGTGAAATGGCAGAAAGAAGTGTAGAATTAAATAATTTAAGGGATAAAATTAAAATAATAAATGGAGATTTAAAAGATACTTCATTAATAAAACAATTAGGAAGATTTGATGTGGTTACTGTTAATCCTCCATATAAATTAAATAATTCTGGAATTTTAAATCCCCATGATAAGCTTGCTATAGCAAGACATGAAATATTATGCAGTCTTGAAGATGTTATATCATCTTCAAGACTGCTGCTGAAGGATAATGGAAGAATGTTTATGGTTCATAGACCAGAGCGTTTAGCAGATATATTTGGATTAATGAGAAAATATAAAATTGAACCCAAACGTGTAAAATTAGTTCATCCAAAACCAGGGAAAGCACCTAATATAGTATTAGTTGAAGGGCAAAGAGATGGCGGTGCATATTTAAAATGGGATGAACCATTATATGTCCATGAAGAAAATGGAGAATATACAAAAGAAATAGATAGAATATATGGGAGGGTATAATGATGGAAAATGGAATGCTATATATAGTTCCTACTCCAATAGGAAATTTAAAAGATATTACATTAAGAGCCTTAGAAGTATTAAAAGAATGTGATATAGTTGCAGCGGAAGATACAAGGCAGACTTTAAAATTATTAAATCACTTTGAAATTAAAAAAAGTCTAATAAGCTATCATAAATTTAATGAGAATAATAAAAGTGAAGATATAATTAATCTATTACAAGAAGGAAAAAATATTGCAGTAGTGTCTGATGCTGGGACTCCTGGAGTGTCTGATCCGGGAAGTGTAATAGTAAAAAGATGCATTGATGAAAATATAAAATTTGAAGTATTACCTGGTGCAACTGCTATAACTACAGCAGTTGTATATTCAGGCTTAGATACTACAAAGTTCACTTTTAGGGGGTTTCTTCCAAGAGAAAACAAAGAAAGAAAACCTATAATTAAGGAATTGGAATCTTATAAGGATACACTTATTTTTTATGAAGCACCACATAGGCTGCTTGATACAATAAGCTTTTTAAAGGAAAATCTGGGAAATAGAAAAATTGCAGTATGCAGAGAGCTTACAAAGCTGCATGAAGAAATATTTAGGGGAACTCTTGAAGAAAGTATTAATTATTTTGAAATTAATAAACCAAGAGGAGAATTTGTTTTAGTAGTTGAAGGCAAGCAGATGGAACAAATAGAACAAGAAAAACGTATGATGTGGGAAGGGCTGACAATAGAAGAGCATATAAAAATGTATATGAATCAGGAGTTTTCTAAAAAAGAAGCAATAAAGAAGGTGGCTAAGGATAGAAATCTTCCTAAAAATGAAGTGTACAAATTTTCAACTGAATTATAATAATAAAAAATGGAGCTGTTGCATTAAAATTATTCTATCTTTTAGCATTTACAGAATAAAAAAAGAAGCTGATACAAATTAATGCCACAGCTCCCTGCTTATATATTATCTGCCTTGTTTTATTTCATCTAAACACTTAGTGCAGATATTCTTTCCTTTATAGTTTATTACGTCTCTGGCATCTCCACAGAAGATACAAGCTGGTTCATATTTCTTTAATATGATTTGTTCTCCATCAACATAAATTTCTAATGCATCCTTTTCAGCAATATCTAAAGTTCTTCTTAATTCTATAGGAATTACTATTCTTCCTAATTCATCTACTCTTCTTACTACTCCTGTTGATTTCATATAAAATTCCTCCTAATCACACGATTCGACATTCTACTCTAATATATTACCAAGTATGTAATATAAAGTCAATAATTAATTCGTATTAGTTATAAAAAGTTACAAATTTCAACTTATACAAACATCATATGTAAAATATACTACCAATTTTTAGAAAAGTCAAGCAAATTGAACAAATAAATTGTCAAGATATTATTAGAAAATTGAATTTATTGGAGTTTATTTCATTTGTATCATTGAAAATAGATATTAAATTATATAATATGAAATAAAAATTACAAAAATAAGAATTAAAGTGATAATAATCATATCATATTCTATAAATAATTAGAAATAATATTATTTAACAAAATAATAAATATTTTATATTTTTTTTCACATTTACATTTAAAAAAGAATTTATATGCAATATAATAATTTTATATGGGAAAAAAGTTATAAAAATCATAATAAAATTAAATTGTTAACATAAACTTGTAATAAGTTGATGATTACTATATAATATAGAAAAAGAATTAAAGAGGTGGAGGTACATAATATGGATAAGAAATTTGATGCTGATTATATAAAACGATTAACAGAAGAGATGTCGCAGAATAGTTCTATTGCATATGATGATCTGCCGAAGTATGATTTATTCTTATCACAAGTTATTGATTATCTTAATGATAAATTTCCACACGAAAAATTTACAAATAATATAGTGCAGAATTATACTAAGAGTGAAGTTATAACTAAACCTGAAGATGGTAAAAAACGCGGATATACTAAAATGCACCTTGTTCAGTTAGTATTACTCAGCTATATGAGACCTATTTTAACAACAGAAGAAATAAAAAAAGTTTTCAGACTTGCATTTAATGAGATTAATGACCGAAGTGATGACATTTTATCATGGGAAGAAGCATATAAGGTTTTTGTAAGTATTCAGGAAGAAAGTTTAGACGATTGTTTTATATCTTCAGTAACTAACGAGAAAAAACTTGAAGAAATAATTAAACAGTTTAAACTAAAAGATAATGATGAAGAAAGAATAAGAATATTTTTACTTGTGTTATCATTAATAGCTCAGGCTAGTGTAATAAAAAAATTAGTTCAAAAAATAGTAAACGAATATCATGCTGACTAAAGATAATATATTATAAAAGTAAGGTACTTGTAAGATTAATAATTTTATAAGTGCCTTATAATATTATTTAGAATATAAAATCAATTAACATATTAGTTAGGAGAAACCAGATGGATGTTATGCAGATTAATATAAAGGAGTCAGTAAGAAATTTAGTTGAATTTTGCATGAAAAGCGGTGACTTAGATAATAGATTCTCTACTAATGCAAGAGCTGTAGAAGGAACCAGAGCACATCAAAGACTTCAGAAGAATAATTCAGAAATATATTCAGATTATGAAAGTGAAGTATATTTATCATATGATTTTAAAATTAATAATGTATTACTATCTATTGAAGGCAGAGCAGATGGAATTATTAGAGAAGATAAAAAAGTAATAATAGAAGAAATAAAATCCACATATAAAAAATATGCGTATATAGATGATTTAAATGAGCTTCATTGGGCACAGGCTAAAATTTATGGTTTTATTTATTGCCAGCAGAATAATTTAGAACAAATAACAATTAAATTATCGTACATACAGCTTGATAATGATGAAGTAAAATCATTTGAGAGAACTTTTTCCAATAATGATTTAAAAGAATTTGCCATGAAAATAGTTAATGAATATGTAGAATTTGCATTATTAATATATAAAAGAAAGAAAAAAAGAAATGAATCAGCAAGAACAGTAACATTTCCCTTTGATAATTATAGGGAAGGCCAGCGCAGGCTTGTAGAAACAGTTTATAATACAATAAAGCATAAGGAGATACTGTTTGCACAGGCACCTACAGGTATAGGAAAAACAATTTCCACAATTTTTCCGGCAGTTAAAGCGTTAGGACAGGGATTGGGAGACAGGATAGTTTATGTAACATCTAAGGTTATAAACAGGCAGGTTGCTAATGAAGCAATAAATAAATTAAGAGAAAAAGGTCTGGATTTTCTAAGTATAACTTTAATGGCAAAAGAAAAATCATGTTGTAACAGTATCTTTGACTGTAATCCTGAAGTGTGCAGATATGCGCATAAATATTATGAAAAAGCGAAAGCACCTATTAAAGAAATAATTTTAAATGAAAATAATATTTTAAAGGATGTTATTGAGAAGTATTCACAAAAATATGAGGTATGTCCTTTTGAACTATCATTAGATGTATGTATGTATTGTGATGTAATTATAGGTGATTATAATTATATATTCAGTCCAAGAACTGCAATAGGAAGACTTATTGAATCTGAAGGAAATATAATTTTAGTAGATGAAGCACATAATGTTGTAGACAGAGCAAGAGAAATATATTCGTCAACCTTAGAAAAAGATGCAATACTCAAATGCAGAAAAATAACCAAAGGAAAAGTAAGCAGAGTAAGTTCCGTTTTAAACAAAATAAATAGTTATTTTATTGATTTAAGAAATGAATGTGTGCATAAAGAAGAAGAAGATTTTTATGAAAAAGAGCAGCCCAAAGATTTAATCAAATTATTAAGAATTTTCTTAAAAGAAAGTGAAGAGTTGCTTGCAAAAGGGAATAAATTTGAAGGGTATGAAGAAATATTGCAATTATATTTTGATGTATATTCTTTTGTGAATATTTCTGAATTATATGATGAAAATTATGTAACAATAATAAAAAAAGATAGTAATAATATTATTTTGAACATGTTTTGTGTGGATCCAGCTAAAAACTTAAGGGAATATATATCAAAAGGATATTCTACAATATTTTTTTCGGCAACACTTTCTCCTATAAATTATTATATAAAGATGCTTGGAGGAAATGAACATACCTATAGGGTAAGATTAAAGTCACCTTTTAAGAAAGATAATTTAAAAGTATATCTTTCACCAATTAATATAAGATATAATTATCGAAGAAAAACAATTAATGAAGTAATAAGAAAAATAAACCATTTTGTAAAAGAACAAGGAGGCAATTACATAGTATTTTGTCCATCATATGCATATCTTAATATGATTGTTGAAAATATAAATAATTTTGATTTTCCATGCTATGATATAAAATATCAGGAACCCACTATGACAGATGAAGAAAAAAACATACTTTTAAATGAATTTAAAGAAAAGAGAAATTTGATTTTATTCTGTGTTTTGGGAGGAATGTTTGGAGAAGGAATTGATCTTCCTGGTGAGCAGCTTATTGGATGTGCAATAATTGGTGTAGGATATCCTAAAATATGTATTGAAAATGAAGTTATTAAAGATTTTTATAAAGATAAAGGATATGATTATGCTTATATTTATCCTGGAATAAACAAAGTTCAGCAGGGAGCAGGAAGAGTTATAAGAAGTGAAAATGATAAAGGAAGAATTCTTCTTATTGATGAAAGGTTTGCAGCTCCCAATTATAATACACTGCTTCCACTAGAATGGTATCCTATTACATCATATCAAAGATAAATCAACAAAAAGTTTATTTATCGATTTAAGTATGTTAAAATATTCATGTTAGATTTGAGTTTTATATATTTGTTTAGAAATTAAGTTAAATTAAGTATTAAACAAGACTTAAGCATATATAAAAGTTATTTATGCCTATGGTCAAAGGAGCGATAAAAATGAACATACCATTGATTGACTTAAAGGCTCAGTATAAGTCTATTTCAAGCGAATTAGATAAGGCGGCAATAGATGTATTATCATCTGCAGCATATATTATGGGCAAAAATGTTACTGAATTTGAAAAGGAATTTGCAGAATATATAGGAGTAAAGCATGCTATTTCTGTAGGAAATGGAACAGATGCGTTAGTTATTTCTTTAAAAGCACTAGGTATAGGTCCTGGAGATGAAGTAATAACTTCAACATTTACATATTTTGCTTCAGCAGAATGTATTTCAGCAGTTGGTGCTACACCAGTTTTTGTTGATGTAGAAAAAGATACATTTAATATAGATCCTTCTAAAATAGAAGAAAAAATAACATCAAAAACAAAAGCTATAATACCAGTTCATATTTTTGGTCAAAGTGCAGATATGGACCCAATAAATGAATTAGCTGAAAAATATAATTTAAAAGTAATAGAAGATGCATGTCAGGCAGTTGGTTCAAAATACAAAGGAAAGATGATTGGATCTTTAGGAGATGCAGCATGTTTCTCATTCTTCCCAACAAAGAATCTTTCATGTGCAGGTGATGGAGGAATGATTGTTACAAATGATGACAGCATAGCTACAATAGCAACTGCATTAAGAACTCATGGAAGTGGTGAAACAGGACAAAAGGCATTTCATTTATTAAATAATATAAATGAAGAAGTTGAAACTTCTAATGAGGGAGATGACACTGTTTATAATCCATTAAAATATTATAATTATTTAGTTGGATACAATTCAAGGTTAGATGCAATTCAGGCTGCAATATTAAGAGTTAAACTTCCGCATTTAGATGCATGGAATGAAGGAAGAAGAAAAGTAGCAGCAGTATATAACAAAGAATTTGAAAATTCAAATGTTGTAGCGCCATCAGTTAGAGAAGAAAATGAAATGATATATCATCAATACGTATTACAATGCGATAATAGAGATGAAATGTTAAAAATTCTTAAGAAAAAAGGAATTGCAGGTGTTTATTATCCAGTACCATTGCATTTACAAAAAGTTTATAAAGATTTAGGATACAAAGAAGGTGATATGCCTGTAGCAGAATATCTTTCTCATAGGACATTTGCTATACCAGTATATCCTGAATTAAATGATGAACAAATCAATTATATTGTAGAAAATATAAAGAATGTATAGGTGTTAATTATGGAAAAAGAATATTTTGTACATGAATCAAGTTATGTTGATGAGAATGTTAATATAGGTAAGGGAACAAAGATATGGCACTTTTCTCATATTATGAGTGGATGCGAAATAGGAGAAAAATGCAATATAGGTCAGAATGTAGTTATTTCTCCTCAGGTTAAACTTGGAAAAGGTGTGAAAATTCAAAATAATGTGTCTGTTTATACAGGGGTTGTTTGTGAAGATGATGTATTTTTAGGACCTTCATGTGTATTTACTAATGTGGTAAATCCAAGAAGCTTTATAGAAAGAAAATCTGAATACAGAGAGACAAGAATAAGCAGAGGAGCATCTGTTGGTGCTAATGTAACAATTGTATGTGGACACAGCATAGGAAAATATGCACTTATAGGAGCGGGAGCAGTTGTTACTAAAAATGTTCCTGATTATGCATTAGTAGTTGGAAATCCAGCAAAGATTTTAGGATATGTTTGCAAGTGTGGTGAAAGGCTTCATTTTGATGGAGATAAAGCTAAATGTACAGCGTGTGGAGAAGAATATATTAAAAATGACAATATTGTTAAATCATTAAACGAATAATAATTAGGAGGTTTAAGATGTCAATTTTAAAAGAACAGTTATTAAATAAAATAAACAACAAGACTGCTAAAGTGGGTGTTGTAGGACTAGGATATGTAGGATTACCTCTTGCAGTAGAAAAAGCTAATGCAGGATATGAAACAATTGGTTTTGATGTTCAAGAAAAGAAAGTTAAATCTGTTAATGAAGGTAAAAACTATATTGGTGATGTAGTTGATGAAGAACTTAAAAACTTAGTTGCAGAAGGAAAATTAAAAGCTACTACAGATTTTAGCTTTGTAAAAGATGTAGACACAATATGTATCTGTGTTCCAACTCCACTAGATTTATATAAGCAGCCAGATTTATCTTATGTAATAGCTTCTACAGAAAGTGTTGCAGAATACTTACATAAAGGAATGCTTATAATTCTTGAAAGTACTACTTATCCAGGAACAACAGAAGAAGTTTTAAAACCAATCTTAGAAAAAGGTGGGTTAAAGTGTGGAGAAGATTTCTTCTTGGCATTCTCACCTGAAAGAGTAGACCCAGGTAACAAAGAATATAATACTAAAAACACTCCAAAAGTAGTTGGTGGATGTACAGAAGAATGTACAGAAGTAGCTGCTGCATTATACAGAAATATCTTAGAAGGAGATATTCATACAGTATCATGTCCAGCTGTGGCTGAAATGGAGAAAATCTTAGAAAACACATTCAGAAACATAAACATAGGTCTTGCTAATGAAATGGCTATATTATGTAACAGAATGGGTATAGATGTTTGGGAAGTTATTGATGCTGCAAAAACTAAACCATATGGATTTATGCCATTTTATCCAGGTCCAGGACTTGGAGGACACTGTATTCCACTTGATCCTTTTTACTTAGAATGGAAAGCAAAAGAATATGATTATCATACAAGATTAATAGAAACTTCAGGAGAAATAAATGATTCTATGCCTGAATTTGTATTAGACAATGTTATGAAGATATTAAATAAAAATAAAAAAGCATTAAATGGTGCAAAAGTTTTACTATTGGGTGTAGCATATAAAAATGATATTGATGATTATAGAGAATCTCCAGCATTTAAAGTGATTGAACTTCTTGAAAAGAATGGTGCAGATCTTATAGTAAATGATCCTTACTGCCCTGTGTCTAAATATAAAGATAAGGAATACCATTCAGTTGATTGGAAAGATGTTATAGATGATAGTGATATTGTTGTTATAACAACTAATCATAGCTGTTATGATTATGAAGAAATAGTATCAAGAGCAAAAGCAGTATATGATACAAGAAATGCAACAAAGGATGTAAAAAATAACAGAGAAAAAATATACAAATTATAATTTTGAGATTAAAATGAGGCTGTCGCATTAAATAATTAGTGCGACAGCCTTATTTTAAAAAATATAAATATTAAATCACTATAATAATCATAATAATAACTAATAGATAAAATTAAGAGAAATTGGTGATGATGTGAATAGTATAAAGTGTATAGTGAATTTTTTAATACATCTAATAGTAAAAATAAAGAGAGATGATATTTTTGCATTGTCTTCTCAGCTGGCCTATTATTTAATTCTATCTTTTTTCCCATTTATTATATTTTTAATGACGTTAGTAGGATTTAGCAGTTTAGAATCAAATGAAGTGATTACAGCATTAAGTGGAATTTTACCTGAAAGCGTTGTGGAACTAACAAAATCAACAATTAAAGAAGTATTTGATAACCAATATACAGGATTATTAAGTTTTTCTATTGTTCTTTCTTTATGGACATCTGCATCTGGCTTTAGAGCAGTAATAAAAGGAGTTAATAAAGCTTATAATTTTAAAGAAACACGTTCATTTATAAAAAGAATAGTCATCTCTATAACAGGTACAATAGGATTGGCAATAATAATTTTATTAGCTTTAACTATGGTTGTATTTGGAAGGATAATAGGCGATTACTTAGAAAGAAGTTTTTTGTATTATCATATAATAGTGTATGTGTGGAGCATATTTAGATATGGTTTCATTTTTTTAATAATGATTTTAATTTTTTCGGTAATATATAGTGTTGAGCCAGCTAAACGATTGTCTTTTAAAGAAGTAATTCCTGGAGCAGTATTTAGTACTTTGGGATGGGGGCTTTTATCCATGTTTTTTTCGTTTTATATAAATAATTTTAGGAATTTCTCAAGATTTTATGGAAGTCTGGGTGCTGTATTTATTTTAATAACATGGTTATTTCTAATTTCATTTATTTTTATATTTGGAGTAGAAATTAATTCAGTACTTGGAAAAGTACGAAAAAAAAATAAAAAATGAATATTATACTTCAAAGTGGATATAAATTGAAAAGAATTAATATTCAGGAGGTATAGTATGAATAAAATAATATTAATGGGAAGGCTGGTAAAGAACCCTGAACTAAAATATACAGAGAAAAGTAATAAAGCATATACTAGATTTATAATAGCTGTGCAGCGTAATTTTAAGCTTGCAGATGGAACAAGAGAAGCTGACTTTATACCAATACGAATATGGGGAAAGAAGGCAGAAGTAATTTGTAAATACCTTAAAAAAGGAAGCTGCATAACAGTAAGTGGAAGATTAAGAATAGGAAACTATGAAGATAAGGATGGAAACAGAAAGTATTTAACTGAAGTAGTTGGAGAAGATTTTAAATTTATTTCTGAAAGTCACCATAATGCTGATAATAATGAAAAGGAGCAAATAGGGATGCTGCATTAAACCTTTTATATTTATTAATATGAATGAAGATCAGAATTTAACGATATTAAGTAAGAACTAAAAACTAAGAACTAAGAGTGAAGG
>CAZLOP010000014.1:0-14442 GCA_964561205.1 uncultured Clostridium sp.
AACGATAAGTTTTTAATCCCATTTCAGACATTAATTTTATATCTTCTTTAAATCTGTGGTAATGATCAACTGCAATGTCTCCATTAGTTCCTTTAAATGTTTTTCCAGGAATTCTTACAAATTCATCCCATACAGATAATCCTTTCCCACCTTCTAAATAAGCTCCCTCTATCTGATAAGATGCAGAAGCACTGCCCCATAAAAAATCTTTTGGAAATTTACCTTCTCTCATTTAATCACGCCTCTTTCTTTAATTACATACAATTTACATTTATTATGTTAACATCATTGTAAACGTTATTCAAGCTTTTTCATATAACTTGGTCAACTGCTTCACATATTTTATTTCTTTTAATATTATTCTGAACAATTGCTTCATAACATATCATCTGTCATAAATTGCTTTTTTTCCATACACATCATATTCTTTGTTTAAATCCATAGATTTTTCATATTGATTTACAAAAATCATACTATAGAAAACATCTATTATATATTTAACTGATGTAGAAAAAACAATTGAACCGAACTGTTCTATTTTCTCATTATGTACAGCATAAATGCATTCATCACATATTTTTGCAAGTGAACTATATGCATTCATTGTTATTGCAATAGTTTTTACCTTTGACTTTTTTAGTGTTTTAGCTGCTTCAATTAATTTTTTATTTTCTCCATTTCTGCTTATAAATATACCTATATGATTCGCTTTTGCTGTCAGGGCTAAAAGCTGCTGCTCATTACTTGCAGAATATATGTTTGATATTTTCCCACAATGAAAAAACTGATTACATGCATATTGTGCAAGATATAAATTTAAATCATAAGCAAAAAAATCTATATATTCTGCATTTGATATTAGGGCAGATAATCTTATTACTTTGTCCAAATTAAGATAGCCCTTTGTTTCCTCCATTGCCTGCCTTTGTACAAAACTAACCTTATTAAGTACTGATTTAGCATTATCCTCTTCACTAAGACTCACATCATTAACATTTCCCATTTCATCTGCATATTTCATTTCACTTAAGAACTTAACCTTAAAATCGCTATATCCCTTACAGCCTAATTTCTGACACAGCCTTACTATTGAAGATGAACTTGTAAATGTATATGACCCCACTTCTCTTGAAGGCATATCAACTAACTTTTCATAATTATCAAAAAGGAACTTTATAATGCTGTTTTCTTTTTCTGTAAAATTCTCTTTGTTTTTCATTATTGCTAATAAACTCATTTTTTACAGCTCCCTATTCATTTTTCCCGTGGTATTTAAATACAATCATTGTAATATCATCATTTTGTTCTTCACCATCACGATATGCTGCTATATTATCTTCTACTAATGGTACAATATTATAAACATTAGTAAATTCATTAACTTCTCTATTAAGACTCTCTTTTAACCTTTCAATTCCAAATAAATCACCTTCACTATTAATAGCTTCAGTTATTCCATCTGTATAAGCAAAAAGCATGTCACCATTTTGTAATTTTATAATCTGTTCTTCAAATTCAGCATTAGGCATAATAGCAAGAATACAATTATTTTTTACATTCATATAATCAAACTCGCCATTAGCTCTTCTTATTAATGGAGGATTATGACCTGCATTAACATAAGTCATAATTCCTTTATTTAAATCAACCACAGCAATAAACGCTGTAACAAACATTAATGTATCATTATTTTCACATAAGGCATTATTAACTTTTGATATAACATCACTTATGTCATCACTTTTATTAAGAAGATTTTTTATAGTAGTTTTTGCTGTCATCATAAAAAGAGCTGCAGGAACTCCTTTTCCTGAAACATCTGCAATTAAAAATACAAGATAATTTTCATTAACTATAAAGAAATCATAAAAATCTCCACTTACTTCTTTTGCCGGATTTATACTTGCATAAATTTCAAACTCATCATTTTCAGGAAACTTGCTTGGAAGCATTGATTCCTGTATTTTTCTTGCAACTGCCAATTCAGCAGCTTCTTTTTCTATTCTTGCAGTTGCAGTTGAAAGATTTTTAACATAATCTTTCATATCACGCATCATTTTTCCGAAGGCTATTGCAAGTTCTTCTATTTCATCTCCTGTTTTTATGGAATCACACTGTTTTATAAGTTCTTCATCGTTTATGTTTTTTTCATATCTTTTCCTTGTAAATCCTTCTACTGCATTAAACAGAATCTGAATAGGATTTGTTATTTTATTCTGAACATATTGAAGAACAAGCAATGTAATTGCAAACACAAAATAACCGCTTAATCCAATTAGAATATTAATTTTCTTATATGTGGTATAACCTGCATATACTGTTGTATTAAATGCCAGATGAGTAACTACAGCCAAAACTGAAGTAAATACAACACTAAATATGAGGAACCCTATAGTAATCTTTCCTTTTAATGAAAATACTCCACGTGTTTTTGAAATTTCAACAATATTAGCTTTATTGCCAATAGGCATAAATATAAATACTATCATTAGAAACAAATTAAATGCAACTATATAACTCATAATATTGTTGTCATCTGTTTTGCCAAAATAGCATGCCCCTAAAATATCAAGAATTATTATTGTGTAAATAAAAAATTCATAGTGCATACTTTTTCTAATATTCCATGTTGATTTAGGAATATCAGGTCTTATATTTGTAGTGGAAATTGCAACTACAGCTGCTACACCAATCATGATTACATAATTAAAATCATTAAACATATTTAAAACCAAAAATCCAAAATCAACTGCATTATTATTAAATAAGCCATTAATAAATTCATTCATTATATAAACTGCAATAAAATCAATTAATATCAAAAAAATATATCTAAAAATTGATTTAATGTTATTAAGATTTGGTATATCACACTTATCTTTTATATTAAATGTGTACCATAATTTGTATGGTACATATGCATAAAAAAATTCAACTACAGACTTTATCATTATATATTTAATATTGTAGTTCCTGCTTAATATATTTTGAATTACACTTCCAATTCCAACTCCAAGAGCTCCACTTGTTCCAAAGTACAATCCCAAAACAGGAGGAATTGCACTTTGAGGATTAATTTTTACTATATTAGTGTTATAAATATTAATTTTAGCTGATATTACTGATGCTAATACAAATATTATGGAACTTACAATAATTCTAACAAGATCTCTTTTTTTATAAGATACCAGAAAAGGATTAGTCAACTCTTTTCACTCCCATTTTTACTTTCTTTTTTCTTTTCTTTAGTTGATTTTTTTGGCTGATAATACTTCTTCATTGTTAAAATATTCATCCCATCTTTTCTTTCATATTTAATATCATCAGAAATCTTCTTTATTAAAAAAATTCCCAATCCACCAATTTCTCTATCAAGAATCTCTCCAGAAGGAATTGGATCTTCATTTTTTAATGGATTAAAAGGTATACCATGATCACATATTTTTAATATTATGCATTCACATTCTTCGTCATATTCATACCCTGCATACATGTCCATATCTGTATATTCATGAGGATATGCATGAGTTATAATATTCATAAGAGTTTCTTCACATAACAGTCTCACTTCCATATCAATATGTTGTGTAACTTTTACATTCAAATTTAGATGTTCCATGATAAACTCAATCATAGAATTCATATTATCTAATTCCGCCCTTTTTTTCAACCATTTCATAATTCTCTCACCCACATTTAAATTACTTTCTTCAGGGCAAATAATTATCTTTTGCCAATGAGAATAATTATACTCCTTGGATTTACTAAAATATTGCTCTGATCACTGATTGGAATCATTTCATCTTCATTAAAAATATCCTTTCCATATTCACATGATGTATCAACCATAAGATGCCAGCGCTTTCCATTAGGAATTATAGGCATTTCAAATTTGTGCATCTCCCAATGCATATTCATTGCCATATAAATATATTTATCTTCTGTTAAATTGTATTTATTTTTTTCTTCTGCATACATAACTGCAATACAAAGTGAATTTTCCAAATTATTATTCCATGGTTTTTCTTTATGCCATGAAACTTCTGGATAACCAGTCTTGTTTATTCCTTCGTCATATGAATAGTTTTTTAATATAGGATTATTTTTTCTAAAAGCTATCATTTTCTTAAAATAATTAAATATTTCCTTATTTTCATTTAGTTTATTCCAATTAAGCCACGAAATATTATTATCCTGACAATATGCATTATTATTACCAAACTGAGTATTACAGAATTCATCTCCGCTTAAAATCATAGGTATTCCTCTGCTCATTAAAAGAAATGTTATTGCATTCTTAATTTGTTTCTTTCTTAATACATTGATAGAGCAGTCTGTAGTGTCACCCTCCACCCCACAGTTCCAGCTATTATTGTCATTGTTTCCATCATTATTATCTTCGCCATTATCCATATTATGTTTTACGTTATATGAAACAAGATCATATAATGTAAAACCATCATGACAGGTAATAAAGTTTATAGAGGCATTAGATGATCTGCTATTATATAAATCTTTAGAACCAGTTAATCTGTCAGCAAATTCTTTTGAAACATATGCATCTCCTTTTAGAAACTTTCGAATGACCTCTCTATATTTTCCATTCCATTCAGCCCATCTTCCCCATGATGGAAAATTCCCTACTTGGTAAAGTCCGCCTGCATCCCAGGCTTCTGCAATAAGTTTACATTTTGATAATATTGCATCATGAGCCAGTGTTTCCAGTAATGGTGGATTTGTCATTGGTGCTCCATTTTCATCTCTCGATAAAATAGATGCCAGGTCAAATCTAAATCCATCTATATGGTATTCTGAAACCCAGTATCTTAAACAGTCCAAAATACAGTTTCTAACTATTGCATTATTACAGTTTAATGTATTTCCACATCCGCTGAAATTGTAATATTCACCATTTGGTGTAAGAAGATAATATGTTTTATTATCAATGCCTCTATATGATATATATGGTCCTCTTTCATTACCTTCTGCAGTATGATTAAATACAACATCTAAAACTACTTCAATATTATTTTTATGAAGCTCCTTAATAAGATTTTTTAGTTCATCAGCTTCCATACCATATTTTCCTGTTGCTGCATATCCTGCCTTAGGTGCAAAAAAATTAACTGTACTATATCCCCAATAATTATATAGTCTTTTTCCATTAACTATTCTTGAATTTTCAAATTCATCAAATTCAAATATTGGAAGAAGTTCTATGCAGTTTACACCAAGTTCTTTTAAATACGGTATTTTTTCTTTTATTCCTGCAAATGTTCCGCCATGCTTAACTCCACTAGACTGATCCTTTGTAAAACTTCTTACATGAGTTTCATATATAATCAAATCTTCCATTGGTATTTCTAACTGCCTGTCTCCATTCCAGTCAAAATCATCATATATAATTCTTCCTCTATGTTGAAAATTATTATCTTTATCAGGAATTTCCCCATAAATATTTCTTCCTGATACAAGTTTTGCATATGGATCTAACAGGACTTTATCTTTATTAAACCAAAATCCTTCTTGAGGAGAAAATTTTCCATCCATTCTGTATCCATATTCTATGCTTTCATAATCTATATCAAATACAATCATTGAATATACATCACCAATTCTGAATTCTTTGGGAAATGGTATAACTGCATATGGTTCTTTTTCTCTTTTTTTATATAATACAAGTTCACATGAAGTTGCATACTTTGAAAATATTGAAAAGTTAACTCCATGAGGCACTATAGATGCACCATATGGAAGCGCCTTACCTATTCTATACTTTATTCCATTATGCTCATGTGTTGGATAGCTATCAACCCTTATCATATTATATCATCCTTTTCCTTAATTAATCTTCAAATTCCTTAAAAATGCTTCCAAAGCCAGTCATTTCCATAACTTCTTTAACTTCTTCTGCTAAATTAATAATATTCATATGCCCTTTATTAAGTTTTATATTTTTACCTATAGTCAACAGTGTTCTTAATCCTGCACTGGATACATATGGACAGTCACTCATATCTATTATTATGTTTTTATTTTCATTTAATACATCAAGCACTTTGTCAGTTACTTCATTGCTGCAGTTTCCATCTAATTTTCCTATAAGCTCTATATATTTTTTATTATCTATATTTTTTATATTTATTTCCATAAATACACTTCCTTTACGTTATCATACATTAATTAATTATAACATATTTTTTATTATTATGACATTTTATATTTAAATGGAATATATATTTAATTATAAACATGAAAAAAGACCAAAAAATAATTTTTAGTCTCTTTTCATTATCGATTTAACACTTGTTTATACTAACACAAATATTTTTCATCATTGTATTATTTTTACTTTAACATTTTTCCTGCCCCATTGATAACAGTCACTTAAACTATTAAAGTAAACATCAATCTTATTTCCTTTAACTGAAGAACCAGTATCTGCAGCAATAGCATAACCGTAACCTTCAACATATACTTTTGTACCTAATGGTATCACTGATGGATCTACAGATATTGTACTAATTCCATCTGCATCTCTTCTGCAGGCAATCCCTGTTGCTGTTCTTCCCTCTCCAGTATATGCAGTTGAAGAGCAAACAATTTCTTGCGGTTCACTATCATTTTCTTAATTCGCTTGTACACATTCGGACGGAATAAATGTAACATTTTCACTTACTTTAGTTTCCATGTTAGTATCTGATGCTTTAGCACTTTCTTTTAAAACATTAGTTCCGGAAAATGCAATTACATTAACTGCTGCAAGCACTGCAGCAATCTTTAAAGTCATAAATTTCACCTTACAAATGTCAGAGAAAATTTTCCTCTTAAAATCTTTTGAATTTTTCAGCATACAATTTCTCCCTTTGGCTAATTTTTATTAAGTATCATAATATTTAATACAATTAAACATTAATCACGGAATTTATTATATCACATATTATTATTTTTGTAAACGTGTGTAGTTTTTTCGGTTTGTGTCAAGTAAAAATCGGCAATTATTTTTTTAAATTTCTCTATTTATTTTACTAATTAATTTGAATTGTTATGTTAATTTGTTTTTTATCTTATTTTATTTTACATAATATTTATTAAGTCTGATATATAGTCTATAATATTATTTTATTTACTAATATTATACTATCTTGTCTTGGTACATTATTTTCTTTTTTTCATAATATATAGTGAATTATATTATTGTAATTCAAGGAGGATGATTAAATGAAAAACTTTAAGAAAAAAGATCCGGATAGAAAATGTTTTATTGATACAGACTGTATAAACTGCACAAATATAAATGAATGCCCTGATGAATGTTTATGTAATCCAAATGAAACTGTATTAATTGAAACTCTTCCTGCATGCAGCTGTCATGATGATTGTAAATGCATTCATAATCAAATTGCTGCCATAGGACGTGGAATAATTAGAGATGCTGATACCAACTTAGAATTTAATTTTAATATTATAGATAATTATGGCTGTTTGTCTGGTCAGCTTGCTATAGCAGATTATAATTCAGACATTCTATTATCTTCTCATAATATTTTAAGTTATAATCAATGTACTCCATGTAGTTTTTGCGCAGTTTTCTGTGATAAAATCTGCGATAAAAACAGAACCCAGACACGTTATATAACTTTATACTGTCTTAAAGAAATATGCGGAAATGATCCAGCACTTTTTGTATATTCTCCTCCATTTTGTGGTGTTGAAGAAGTAAGTACTGGCGGATCAGTAGATGATGGATTTATAAAAATAAAAAACAGCCAATGCTGCTAATTATTTGCAAAAAATCAGGTGGAATTTGAATTCCACCTGATTTTTTATTATAACTTAATTTCCTAATGTTGCAAGTATAACAGCTTTTATTGAATGAAGCCTGTTTTCTGCTTCATCAAAAACTACAGATTGTTTTCCTTCAAATACTTCATCTGTTACTTCCAATGCATCAAGACCAAATTTATCACATACTTTTTTACCTATTGTTGTATTTAAATCATGATATGATGGTAAACAATGCATAAATATAGCACTTTTTGATGCGTTGTTCATAACTTCGCTATTCACTTGATATGGAAGCATCAATTCAATTCTTTCGTTCCATGCGCTTTCAGATTCACCCATAGATACCCATACATCTGTATAAATAATATCTGCATTTTTAGTACTTTCTTTTACATCTTCACTTAATATAATTGTACAGTCATTTTCTGCTGCAATTTCTTTGCATGTATTAACTAAATCTTCTGCGGGAAAGAATTCCTTTGGCGCACATGCAGTAAAATTTATTCCCATCTTTGCACAGGCAACCATTAGTGAGTTACCCATATTAAATCTGGCATCACCCATATATACAAAATTTAATCCTCTTAAATGACCAAATTTTTCTTCAATTGTAAGTAAATCTGCAATCATCTGTGTTGGATGAAATTCATCAGTAAGTCCATTCCATACTGGAACACCAGCATACTCTGCTAAAGTTTCAACAATCTCCTGACCGTATCCTCGGTATTCTATGCCATCATACATTCTTCCAAGAACTCTTGCTGTATCCTTTATGCTTTCCTTTTTGCCCATTTGTGAACCAGCCGCATCAAGATATGTAACTCCAAGTCCAAGATCATTTCCTGCAACTTCAAAAGCACATCGTGTTCTTGTTGATGTTTTTTCAAATAGCAAAACTATATTTTTCCCCTTTAATTTATCATGAGCTATTCCTGCTCTTTTAAGACTTTTTAAATCCTTTGCTAAATCTATCAGATATCTTATCTCTTGTGGTGTATAATCTAAAAGTTTTAAAAAATTACGTCCTCTTAAGTTTACTCCCATGTTTTGCCCCCCTAATTATTATTTAGGTATAATTATACTATAACAATATTAATTTGTCTATATTCCATGTATAAATATACAGCAAATTATTGTGTTTTATGCAAAATAATAATTATTTTCTCTTATTTAGAAATTATTTATTCCATTTCATTTATATTGGATAAAATTGATGTTTTAAATAAAGGATTAATTTTAAACTTTTCCATATTCATTTCTTTGCATACAATATTAAATATCTCATCTTTATTTGAAGTATTTTTTAATGCATTTTTTACATTTATATTTATATTATTAAAAAGATTTTCTGCATCACTTATTTTTTTTCTGCCACATTCACCATCCCATGGAATATCCCATGCAGAACAATAATATCTGACATCTTCTAATTTACTCAAAATATCAAATGATTTTATACTCTTTTTATAACTTGTATAAATAGGAATATCTCCGCATACAGGGATAGCATCACCTGTAAATACTATTTCTTTTTCCTTATACAAAAAAGATGTTGACCCATGGGAATGTCCTGGAGTTTTAATAACTTTTAATGTTATGTCTGGTTCTAAACAGATTTCTTCTTTATCAGAATACATATAATCTATCTTTACTGATTTATTTAATAATACATGAAAATTTGGTATTGGACGCATTCTAAACTGTTCTTCAATATCTTCTATCCATGAAGATTCTTCCCTGCATCCATAAATATTACATTTTGTAATTTCTTTTATATCATAAGCTGAGCCAATATGATCAGGGTGTGAATGAGTTAATAATACACATTTAATATCTTTAATATTTTTTCCTATGCTGGTTATATAATCATTTATTTGATTATGACTTCCACTTACACCAGTATCAATTAAATAACAGCCTTCTTTACCTACAATTAAATAAATGCAAACAAATCTTGTTATATTATTTGTAACATTAAAATTTAATTTTAGTGAATGTACATTATCTACTATTTTCATATTCATAACCTCCTACTATTATTGCTCTTGCATCCACAGAGTTTTTTCTTTTATTTTTAATTTCTATATATTCGTTACTGCTAAAGCATTTATTTAAAGATTCTCTATCTCGAAATTTTATAATTATTACCCTATCAGGTTTCCAGTTTGTGCTCAAATTTTCAATAACATTTGTCCTTACAAGATATTCTCCACCATATCTTTTTACAATTGGCATAACAAGTTTAATATATTCATCATAATCGCTTGTATCCTTATTTCTTTCAATATATGTTGTAATTATAAAATAACATTCCATTGTAATCCTCCTTTCTTGCAAGTAATCACTTGCATCTACATTAAAATATATGATGCATTATTAATGCATCATTATCTGTTTATTCCATTTATAAATATAGATATACAGTTATCTATATATCGATCTTTTTCTATACTGCTAAGTTTATTTTCAAATGAAGCTTTAAAAAAGACAAAACCCAAATTTATGCTTAAAAACAACATAGATAATGCTTCAACATCATTATCTTCAGATATTTTTTTCATTTTGATCATTTGATTTAATTAATTTTCAAAGCATTTTTTGAATGTTTGTGGAATTTTCATTATTCCATCAGCCGTTTCATTAAATAATTCAGGTGTGCTTAATCCTATGGCAAGCTGTAAAGACTGAGGAGTTATTCTGCTGAAATAAGTTTCTGCAAAATATTTTATATCAGCCTTCAAATCATATTTTACATTTTTAAAATCATCATCAGATAATTCTGGATGCCATTTTTTTTCTTTCATAGACTGAAGAACAATATCTTTTTTACCATTAAACTTTCTAAATATTGTACTTTCATTTACATGAGCTGCTTTTGCTATATCCTTTGTTGTAGTTGAAGCATATCCCTTTTCCATTATTAGTTCCATTGTAGCATCTAAGATTTTTATTGATGTCTCGTCCATTTTTTCTCCTCTGTTCATACTTATATAAATACATTGCGCAAGTATTTACTTGCATTATAATTCTTATTTCTCATTATGTCAATATTCCGTTACAATTTCCAACACATGGTTTCAGCCTATCTATATATTTTAACTATTCATTCATCCATAAAAATCACTTTACAAAAAAGACTATAAGTAACTTTTTTATATTCCTCATAGTCATTATTTTAAAAGCTTAATATTTTGTTATTACAATATCTTCTTAAAAAATACTGTAGAATATTATCATAAAGCTCTTTCCCATATTCATAAAACTGCTTATCAGCCTTCATTTTTTCCAAAGCTTCATCCAAAGTTTTCATAATTTGTTCTCTCTTAACTGTTCTAAATCTGCTTTCAATAGAAAAGCTGCTAAGTTTATCACATATTCGTGTAATGAATATAAGAGGTTTAATTTCTATTTTATTTAAATTTTCTTTAAAGGAATCTATGCTTTTAGATTTATGGAATTTTATTATAGAACAGATTTCATTAATAATCATGTCGTCAAATTTAGGAATATGATTTTCTTTTATAAACTGATCATTCTTTAATATAGAAGATACAAACTCACTTCCTGATGTACAATGCTTTTTATCATATTTTTTTATATCATGAGTTAAACATCCAAAATAAAGTATATTTTCTAAATACATTTTATTATTGTCAACTTTAAAATATGGAATGTTATCATCAAAAATATCAATGGATAAATCAGCAACAATCTTACAGTGAATTTTTCTATATAACATTTTGTCTTTTATATATCTGTCAGTACTTTTTTCATTATATTCTGTAATGCTTTCTTTCCATAGTTTATCATTATATTCAAGTAAATCGCTTAGAGTTAAATTTTTAAAAGCATTTTTATTAAATATGGTAATGCATCTCCAAATTTTGTTTATTAATAAATATATATTAAGTAATTTTTAATTTTAGAAGTAATTATTTGTTTTTCTCATATACTATGATTTTGATTTTTTGTACAGTTTAGTTTACATAATAATTATACTGTATTTATTAACATAAAAATATCTACAATCTACAAGATGCATACAACTTTTGATTTACAGAACAAAAAAAGAAGCTGCCATAAATAATAAATGCGACAGCCCCTTATCTATTACTCACTTTTTTGAATGCTTATAGACAATTGTGAATTAACCTGTATTAATTTTAGTACATTTCCACTACCTAAATCCCAGTTTGTAGCTCTTCTTCCGCTACTATCCTTTAATGTATTTTCTTCTTCAGAAGCTTTTTCACCAAAGATTTTTGTAATTTTGCTTTCATAATCATCAAAATCGCTTCCATTTAAAACTACTGATATATCATAAACCCTGCTGTTACTTAAATTTATAAAAACTTGCGAATCTTCGTCAAGTATTTTTGTATCGTATTTACGGCTTAAAACAGGTTCCCCTGTAGGAGTACCAGTTCCTACCTTTGCAAGAACTTCACTATCATCTTTATCCATTAATTCAGCTAAAGTTGTTATTAAATCTTTTGTTGTTTCAGCTTCTATGGTTGTTATCTTTTTTGCCTGATCTTCTACAGTGCTCTGATTATTTGAATCTGCATTCTTATTATTACTACATGATATAATAGATGTAACAGATATGGTACAAGCTAAAGCTAATATTAATATCTTTTTCATTATAATAAAACCTCCATGTCTTTTAACATAAAATTATTATACCTTAAAAATGCTTAAAAAAAGCTATAGTAATAAATTTTTAATAATATTGTAATATTATTTTTTATTTGATTTTTTCTCTTGTTCCAGTATAAATATATTTTATATAATCAATGGATTAACTTTAATTTGTTAAATTCTGATTTACAGAATAAAAAAGAAGCTACCACAAATTATGCAACAGCCCATTTTTGGTTGCGGGAGAAGGACTTGAACCTACGACCTTTGGGTTATGAGCCCAACGAGCTACCAACTGCTCCATCCCGCGATATTTTATTTTCTTTACATTAATATTATATACAATCATTCTGTTTTTATTCATATTGCCAATAAATTTATTATTCCCATTCTGTTACTCTTCCAGCATATTTCATATTTGATGTGCTTAACTGTGTAATCTTAACTACATCTCCAGTATGAGGCGCTTGAATATACAGATCATTGCCAATATACATTCCAACGTGTGTTGCATCAATTTCTTTATTAAATACAAGATCTCCAGGCTTAATATCATTAAATTCAACTTTAGTACAAAACTTTTGTTGTTCCTGAGAAGTTCTAGGTATATTAATTCCCTGAGATTTGTACACATACTGCATAAGCCCTGAACAGTCAAAACCAGCTGGTGTTGTACCTCCCCATAAATATGGTATTCCAAGATACTTTTGACATTCATTTATAAGTCTTTTTACATTCTCATTTAAATCAGCTTCTAATGTAACAGGAATAATAGTTCCATTTGTTATATTTAATAAATAATTATTTTCCTTTATATATTCTAATAATTTATCCTTTTCTTCTTGAAGCTTCTCCAATTCTTTTTGAACATAAGCTCTGTCCTCTTCAAGCTGAGTTTTGTCTTTTTCAATTTTTTCTTTTGCTTCCTGCAAATTTTCCTTTGCTTCCTTTGCTTTCTGTATTATCTTTACATCATTCTGACATACCTGTCGAATAATTCGAATTTTTTCTACTGCATCCATAATACTTCCTGAACCAAGCAATGCATCTATGTATGATAAAGCAGTATTCTTAACACCGCCATTATATTCAATGTCCTTTAATCTTTCTCCTAATGCTTTATCTGTTTCTTCAACCTTTTTATTTAAAAGTATTATGTTATTTTCATTTTCTTCAATTTTCCGCTGCTTTTCATCCAAATCATGCTGAAGTTCTTCTAATTTATTAGTTTTTAACTCAATACTATTATCATATTCCTGTATATTGGATATTATTTCATATAAATCATGTTCTTGTCCATAATTGGCTTCTTCAACTGAAGCAGCACTATTAACTTCTGCTGGTACTGCAAATGCACTTATATAATTCACACTAACTACATTAATTATGAAGGCAGCTGCAACTAATATTTTTACCTTTTTCATATTATTCTCCTTATGTCTCATTAATAAATGTCTAATTTTTATATTTATAATTATACAGAACAATTATGTCAGAATCTTTTCAGCATTATTACGATTTTATTACAATTATCTTTTTTAAAAAATACAGCTTCATACTAAAAGCTGTATTTTACTATTTTATTTAGTTTTCAGATATAACAAACTCTCTGCCATATATAATGCAGAGAGTTTTAAATAAAATATTATTATTTGTTTTCAGCTTCAAATTTTTTCATAAATTCAACTAAGTATTTTACACCTTCAATTGGCATTGCATTGTAGATACTTGCTCTCATACCGCCAACTGTTCTATGTCCTTTAATGTTTTCAATTCCTGCTTTTTTGGCTTCTGCAACAAATTTTGCATCTAAATCAGCATTTCCAGTTACAAATGGCACATTCATTAAAGAACGGTCTTCCTTAGCTACTGTTCCTTTAAATAACTCACTTTGATCTAAGAAATCATAAAGAATCTTTGCTTTTTCTTCATTTTTCTTTTTCATTGCTTCTAAGCCTCCAAGCTTCTTAAGATGCTTGAACACTTTTCCACAGATATAAATACCATAAGCTG
>CAZLOP010000015.1:0-14009 GCA_964561205.1 uncultured Clostridium sp.
GGCATATGAACATTTAGGAAGAATAAATCCTAATAAGGAAAAAGATACTGTTCAGGTCAATTTATTTGATGAAAAATAAGTATTAAATATAACAGTATTAATATTGCAAGTAAAATAACAAGGGAGAAATAGAAATGGATGTAAAAGAATTTGATTTTGATTTACCAGAGGAGCTTATTGCTCAGCATCCTTTGCAAAAAAGAGATGCATCAAGACTAATGGTTTTGGATAAAACTACTGGTGAAATAGAACATAAAACTTTTCATGATATCATAGAATATTTAAATAAAGGAGATACGCTTGTTTTAAATAATACAAGAGTAATGCCTGCAAGGCTTATAGGTGAAAAAGAATTAAGTGGAGGAAAAATAGAATTTCTTCTTTTAAAAAGAGTTGGAGGTGATAAGTGGGAATGCTTAGCCAAACCTGGCAAATCAGCAAGGGAAGGCAGAAAATTTACTTTTGGTGAAGGAAAGCTAAAGGCAGAAGTAGTAGAAGTACTTGAAAATGGAAACAGAATAGTTGAATTTCATTATGATGGAATTTTTGAAGAAGTACTTGATTCATTGGGAGAAATGCCTCTTCCACCATATATACATGAAAAACTTGAAGATAAGGAGAGATATCAGACTGTATATTCAAAAGAAAATGGATCAGCAGCTGCACCTACAGCAGGTCTTCATTTTACAAAAGAATTATTACAGCAGATAAAAGATAAAGGAATTAATATTGTTTATCTTACTCTTCATGTAGGTCTTGGAACTTTCAGACCAGTAAAGGTTGAAAAAATAGAAGACCATCAGATGCACTCAGAATTTTATGTTTTAACTAAAGAAAGTGCTGATATAATTAATGAAACTAAAAAGAGAGGCAATAAGGTTATTGCTGTTGGAACAACATCTACAAGAACCCTTGAAACAATTGGAGATGAAAATGGGTTTGTAAAAGAAGCAAGTGGATGGACTAATATTTTTATTTATCCTGAATATAAATTTAAGATTGTAGACAGATTGATAACAAATTTTCATCTTCCTGAATCTACTCTTATTATGCTTGTATCAACACTTGCAGGCAAAGAGCATACAATGAATGCTTATAAGGAAGCTGTAAAGGAAAGATATAGATTCTTCTCATTTGGAGATGCAATGTTTATTAAATAAAGTAATAAAGTAAGAGTTAAGGTAAAAAAGCTTACAGTTTTTGCATTTTACTTATTATTTCTTACCTTAAAAGATAGAACTGTTTGGCGAGGTGACATAGTCAGGCGTTTATATAAATAAATTAATTTGAAAAAGCTATATTTATGAGGTGACGCTTGTGAGTGAAAATTACACATTATTAAAAAAAGACGGAAATGCCAGAAGAGGAGAATTTAGAACTCCTCATGGAACAATACAGACTCCTGTTTTCATGAATGTTGGAACACTTGCTGCTATTAAAGGAGCTGTTTCAAGTATGGATTTAAAAGAAATAGGATGTCAGGTTGAATTATCTAATACTTATCATCTTCATTTAAGACCTACTGACAAAGTGGTAAAAGAACTTGGAGGTCTTCATGAATTTATGAACTGGGATAAACCAATATTAACTGATTCAGGCGGTTTCCAGGTTTTTTCATTAGCAGCAATTAGAAAGATAAAAGAAGAAGGAGTATATTTTAATTCACACATAGATGGACATAAAATATTTATGGGGCCAGAAGAATCAATGCAGATACAAAGTAATCTTGCATCAACAATTGCAATGGCATTTGATGAATGTATTGAAAATCCATCTCCACGTGATTATGTGGAAAAATCAGTAGCAAGAACTACAAGGTGGCTTGAAAGATGTAAGGTTGAAATGGACAGATTAAACAGTCTTCCTGACACAATCAACAAAAAGCAGATGCTTTTTGGAATTAATCAGGGTGGAGTTTATGATGATATAAGAATAAAACATGCAAAAGAAATTGCAAAGATGAACCTTGATGGATATGCAATAGGAGGCTTAGCTGTTGGTGAAAGCCATGAGGATATGTACAGAATAATCGAAGCAGTTGTACCTCACCTTCCAGAAGATAAACCTATTTACTTAATGGGAGTTGGTACACCTGAAAATATTATTGAGGCTGTTGACAGAGGAGTAGATTTCTTTGACTGTGTACTTCCAGCTCGGAACGGAAGACATGGTAATGTTTATACAAATGAAGGAAAACTTAATTTAATGAATGCAAAATATGAACTTGATAAAAAGCCTATACAGGAAGGTTGTCAGTGTCCTGCATGCAAAAACTATACAAGAGCATATATAAGACATCTATTTAAAGCAAAAGAAATGCTTGCTATGAGATTATGCGTATTACATAATCTGCATTTTTATAATAATCTTATGGCTGAAATAAGAAATGCTATAGATGGTGGATATTATAAAACATTTAAAGAAGAAAAGCTAAAAGCATGGTCTGCAAACAAATAAAACAATATTGGAAAATAATATAAAAATGTGAATAAAAATGGTTTGTTTGGAGAAAATATTAATATTGTTTAAAGGTATTAAAATTAATTAATATAAAGTAAAATGGAGGAAGTTTTTATGGATAATAATACTATATTAACTACAATTGTACAGTTTGCACCACTAATAATATTATTTGTTGTTTTTTATTTTATTTTAATTGTTCCAGAGAAAAAAAGAAAGAAAAAATATGATTCAATGATTAGTGAATTAAAAGTTAACGATGAAATTGTAACTCGTGGAGGAATCATTGGAAAAGTTTCTCATTTAGATGATGATACAGTTACTATTGAAAGCAGTCCTGCTAAAACAAAATTAAAAATAGATAAAAACGGTATTGCATATAAAAGAGAAAAAGATACAGCAAAAGCATAAGTTTTGAGATAGTAATAATGCCTTCTAATATAGCATAATATGAGTATTAGGAGGTGTTTTTATGGAAAAAGGAAAGTATTTTAAATCCATAGTTAAAGGGGGGGCTTTTGCGTTACTTTTAAGCTTTATTTGTGTTGTAGTATTGTCGGGTGTTATGGTTAAAATCACATTTGACAAAAGTGTATATAATGTAATTTATGTTGTGATTTCATTAGCAGGTTTAAGCATAGGTTCTATAATAGGAGCTAAAAAAAATGGATGCAGAGGATGGCTGGTTGGAGCTGGAGTTGCTCTGTGCTATTATATTATACTTTATCTTATATGTAGTATAATATCAGGGACATGGAGTTTAAATTCATTTGAAGGGGTTAAACTGGTCTGTTGTATTATAGTAGGAATATTATCAGGAATGCTTGGAATAAATTTGTAAAGATTTATTTAAAAGAATATATGCATAAATTTATGTGCCATCCATTGTTAATTTGGAATATATATATTTTTATTATTGGAGTAATCAGGTTATGGCACAATTAATTCTTTATAAAGAAAATATTGTGTGATATAATGAAAAATGTATTGATAATATTAGAAAATATATAAAAGCAAGAGAAATATAAACAATTTTATGTTTCTCTACAAAGAGTTTATTTACATAAGAATATTATTATTACATAATTTTTTAAGAGTATTAAAGTTACAAGTAAAGACATAATATGTGGAGGGGATCAACATGAAGAAAAAAAGCAAAAGTTCAATGCTATTTATTATTATAGTAGCAGCTATATGCGTATTTGCTTTTGCAGGATTTAAAGGATTTGTTTTATTTGGATATGAATTTAAATCTTTTGATAAAGTAATAACAAAAGGTCTTGATTTACAAGGTGGTGTTTCTGTGTTAATGGAAATACAAGGTGATGATGTGACAGATGATCAGCTTGAAAATACAAAGCAGCATTTAGAGCTTAGAGTAAATGCACTAGGAGTTGCAGAAACAGTTGTAAATACTGAAGGTGATAGAAGAATCAGAGTGGATATTCCAGGATACAGTGATTCAAATGGTTTAGTTGAGAGTTTAAGTAAATCAGGAAATTTAACTTTCAAAGATCCAGATGGTAATGAAGTTATTACTGGTAAAGATGTAAAAAATGCAACAGCACAAATGAATCAGGAGACTGGCCAATATGAAGTAGGTCTTGAACTTAATAGTAATGGTCAGAAAAAATTTGCTGAAGCTACTAAAGAGCTTGTAGGTCAAAAAATTGGAATTTATATGGATGATGAGCTTTTAATTGAACCTACAGTTCAGGTTCAGATTACTGATGGTAGAGCAAGTATTAGTGGCAGATCATCATTAGAAGAAAACAAACAGCTTGCGGCATTAATAAATGCAGGTGCACTTCCTACAACAGTAAAAGCTGTATCAGTTAAAAATGTAGGGGCTCAGCTTGGACAAGAAGCACTTCCAAACGCTTATAAGGCTGCAGCAGTAGGTATTAGTCTTGTATTCATATTTATGATAATTATATATCGTCGTCAGGGGATTATTGCTGATATTGCATTAACTTTATATGTATTACTTGTACTTCTTATATTTGCAGAAGTAGGGGTTACACTCACCCTTCCAGGTATAGCAGCACTATTACTTACAATAGGTATGGCAGTAGATGCTAATATTCTTATATTTGAAAGAACGAAGGAAGAACTAAAAAAGGGACTATCAATAAGATCTGCTGTAAAGTCAGGATCACAAAATGCACTTTCTTCAATAGTAGATTCAAATGCTACAACAATAATCTGTGCATTAATCCTTTATTTTATAGGAACAGGTGCTGTTAAAGGTTTTGCAACTACTCTTATGATTGGTATAGTTGTTAGTTTATTTACTGCATTATTTGTAACTAAGCAGCTTACCAACTTAGCTGTTGAAATGGGCTTAATAAAGAAAATTTCACATTTCGGAGTTAAGAAGGAGGAAGAAAAGGATGCTTAAGATAATAGAAAAAACAAAAATATGGTTTTCTGTTTCCTTGATTATAATAATTATAGGAATGGGAATGATGTGCTTTAAAGGTCTTAACTATGGTATTGATTTTGCAGGTGGAAGTCAGATAGTTATACAACTTAATGATAAAGTAAACAAAGAAGAGATTGATAACATTGTTAAAGAATTAGCATCAGATGCAGTAACAAATACAACTGATAAAAATGAATATGAAATAAAATCAAAAGATTTTGATAGTGCCAAAGTAGCAAAATTAATGGAAATATTAAAAGATAAATATGGTTTAGATGATAAAGCATTAATTTCACAAGATGAAATTGGTGCTTCAGTAGGAAAAGATTTAACAAAAAGTTCATTTATGGCTGTTGGAGCTGCATTTATAGTGATGCTTATTTATATAGCCATAAGATTTCAATGGAAATTTGGTATAGCAGCACTTCTTGCATTAGTGCATGATATATTAATAACATTAAGTGTATATGCAATATTCAGAATTCCGGTTAATACTCCTTTTATAGCAGCAATATTAACAGTTGTTGGGTATTCAATAAATGATACAATAGTTATTTTTGATAGAATAAGAGAAGATAGTAAACGTATGAGAAGATGCACAGCTAGTGAAATAGCTAATAAGAGTATAAATGAAACTATAAAGCGATCTCTTTATACTTCAATTTCTACATTAATAACAATAGTTGCAGTAAATATTTTTGTTCCAACAGTAAGAGAATTTACAATACCACTTATGGTTGGTGTTACAGCTGGTGCATATTCTTCAATATTTATAGCATCTCCTATATGGATTATATTAAAAGAAAAAATTAATAAAAAATCACAAAAGGAACCTAAGACTGTTTAATTTACTGGTAGAACAACAAAAAGCCTCCAGCAATATGGAGGTTTTTTATTTCTGTATTAAAGTAATTGTAAAAATGATTAGAATCATATATAATATACTTGTTTTCTAATTTTATGGAGGAAGAAGCCATGCGTAAATTCTGGGAAAGTATTTATTGTCCAAATTATATTACTGGATATGACCCATTTGAACTTAAAGGTATGAAAAGAGCAATAAACAGATTGGTCTTAGCTATCAATAACAGACATAAAATTGTAATTTATGGTACATATAATGTTGATGGAATCTGTGCGGTATCATCACTTATTCTTCTTCTAAGATATTTAAATGCAGATGTTGAATATCTCATTTATGACAGAGAAGATAATGATGTACGGATAAATACAAGAGATATTAAAGAAAATGTTGATTTTTTAGGTGCTGAGCTTTTAATTACTTTAGGGGTAGGATTAAAATCAGGTGATGAAGTTAAACTTTGCAGAGAACTTGGAATAGACCTTATAGTTCTTGAAAATGAAGCTGATGATGCAGAGCATGATTACATTTACATAAATCCAAATCAAAAGGGCTGTGAATACAGGTATAAAAATTTATCAACAAGTGGTCTTGCATTTAAGTTAATGCAGGCAATATCAATTTATTACAATATGAAAAGTATTAATAAGTATTTGGATTTAATACTTATAGGTGTAAAATGGTCAAATGTTTCATCTGAAGGTGAAAATGAAATATTTATAAAGGAAGGCAACAAGTTCCTTGCAAATACAAATAATAATGGGTTAAGGTCAATAATAGAATTTAACAAAATAGAAGAATTTAACGAGTATGGTGTTAATAAAATAATAGACTTTTTGGTTCCACCAAATGGTGCTGTAGGAATAACAGACAATGCTAGAATAGTATTAGAACTTTTAACAACAAATGATAAAGATAGATCTAATCAAATTGTAAAGTATTTATATAGGTTAAAGAAAAACAGAGTTTTGAGTTGTTAATAAAGAGTTAATTTTGTTAAATTACAAATTGCGGAGGTATGAAAAATGGATTTTAAAGAAAAAATTAGAGTTATTGAAGATTTTCCAAAAGCAGGAATAAGTTTCAAGGATATTACAACCTTAATAGGTGATGGGGATACCTTAAGAGAAGCAATTGATCAAATTGCAAAATATTTAAAAGATAAAAAAATTGATGTTGTAGTAGGACCAGAAGCAAGAGGTTTCATTTTTGGTGTGCCAGTTGCTTATGCTTTAGGAGTTGGTTTTGTTCCAGTAAGAAAACCAGGTAAGCTACCATATGAAACATTATCTATGAAATATGATTTAGAATATGGTCAGGATGAATTACAGATACATAAAGATGCAATAAAGCCAGGTCAGAGAGTTGCTATTATAGATGATTTACTTGCAACAGGTGGAACAATAAAAGCAGTAGCAGACCTTGTTGAAGAAGCAGGCGGTAAAGTTGTATCATTAGACTTCGCAATTGAATTAACAGGACTTAATGGCAGAGATAAATTAGCTGAATATGATATATATTCATTAACAGAATACGAATTTTAATATTATAAAAAGGGAGTAAAGGGGCTGTCGCATAATTTGTGGCAGCTTCTTTCTTATTTTGTAAATCAGAACTTAATTAATATATGGAAGCATGATTTTGTTGAAAAATTGTATGAAATAATATATAATTATTAAAAAGTGTAGGCTGGTTTATGTTACCAGCCTTATATTGATTGAATAGTTACTTAAGAAGGAGAGCAGTTCCTTATGATTGAAGATTTAATGGAAAAGATAAAAAAAAATTGTCATAATGTTGATATAGATATGGTAAAAAAAGCTTTTTATTATGCAGATAAAGCTCATAAAGAGCAAAAAAGGGAATCTGGTGAACCATATATAATTCATCCTTTAGCAGTAGCAGAAATTCTTGCTGATTTGGGTATGGATACAAGTACCATATGTGCAGGGCTTCTTCATGATGTTATTGAAGATACTGAATGTTCTTATGAAGATACAGTTAAAATGTTTAATGAAGAAATAGCCAATCTTGTTGAGGGTGTTACTAAGCTTACTAAATTAGGTGAGATGGAATACAAAACAAAAGAAGAACAACAGGCAGATAATGTTAGGAAAATGCTTCTTGCCATGGCAAAGGACATAAGAGTAATAATTATTAAATTGGCTGATAGATTACATAATATGAGAACACTGAAATTTGTTCCAAAGGAAAAGCAGAAGAGAAAAGCAAAAGAAACTTTAGATATATATGCACCTCTTGCTCACAGACTTGGTATTTCCAAGATTAAATGGGAACTTGAAGATTTATGCTTTAGATATCTTCATGAGGAAGAATATTATAATCTTGTTCGTGATATAGCAGAAAAGAGAGTTGAAAGAGAAAGCTACATAGAAGATATTGTAAAAGATTTATACGAAAAACTTGGAAATTCAGGAATTGATTCCGATATTGATGGTCGTCCAAAACATTTTTATAGTATTTATAGAAAAATGGTAAATAAAAATAAGAGTCTTGAAGAAATTTTTGATTTGACAGCTGTTCGTATCCTTGTTAATTCAGTTAAGGATTGTTATGCAGCACTGGGAATAGTTCATACAATCTATAAGCCTATTCCAGGAAGATTTAAGGATTATATTGCTATGCCTAAGCCTAATATGTATCAGTCACTTCATACTACTGTAATTGGACCACAAGGGAAGACTTTTGAGATTCAGATAAGAACATTTGAAATGCATAAAACAGCAGAGTATGGTATTGCGGCTCACTGGAAGTATAAAGAAGGTAACAACGGAAGTAAAGATGCAAATCATGATTTTGAGAAGAAGCTTGTTTGGCTTAGAGATATGCTTGAATGGCAGAAGGAAACTTCTGATGCTGCAGAATTTATTGAAAGCTTTAAAATAGATTTGTTTTCAGATGAAGTATTTGTATTTACTCCACAAGGAACTGTAATAAATTTATGTCACCATGCAACTCCAATCGATTTTGCATACAGAATACATACAGATGTAGGAAATAAGTGTGTAGGTGCTAAGGTTAATGGTAAAATTGTACCTCTTGATTATCCATTAAAAACAGGAGAAATAGTTGAGATTCTTACATCACCAAATTCAAAAGGTCCTAATATGGATTGGCTTAATATTGCGAAGAGCAATCAATCTAAAAGTAAGATTAAGTTATGGTTTAAAAAAGCTAAAAAGGAAGAAAATATATTAAAGGGAAAAGAATTATTAGAAAAAGAATTAAAGAAGCAGGGTGTTAATTTTAATGAAATATCCAAAGGTGATATTTATGATAGAATGGTTAAGCGTTATAATATTCATTCTATAGAAGATTTTCATGTATTATTTGGAATAGGTAGCTTATCAGTTTCTACATTTGTTTCAAGGTTAAAAGAAGATAACAAAATTGGAATAGAAAAGACAGCTAAGGAAAATACTGAGATTTTAAATAAAGCCATAGAGGAACAGATAGCAAAAACATCAAAGGAACAGCCTTCTGGAAGTGGAATTACAGTAAAAGGTGAAAGTAATCTTATGATAAGATTTGCTAAATGCTGCAGTCCTATTCCTGGAGATGAAATTTTGGGATATATTACAAAAGGAAGAGGAGTTTCTGTTCATAGAAAAGATTGTATGAATCTTAAAACACTTATTGAAAATGAGGGAGATAAGGTTGTTGAAGTGAGCTGGGGAAGTTCTATGGGAACATCCTATTTTGCGGAGATTCAGGTAAAAGGTGAAGACAGAGACGGTCTTCTTGCAGATGTAATGAGCATAATAACTGACTTAAAGTTACAGATTAGTGCAGTTAATGCTAATGTATCAAGAGAAGCATATGCATTTATAAATGTAAAAGTAAAAATTACATCTAAAGGTAGTTTAGATGAACTTATGAAAAAAATAAAAAGATTACGAGGTGTTCTTGATGTATACAGAGTTAATAGCTGAAAAAATTTGTAAGATTTAATTGTTATATTGAATAATATTTATTATAATTAACTTGAGAAGAAAAAAGGGGATAATTATGCGGGCAGTTGTACAAAAGGTAACATCCTCAAGTGTTATTGTAGATGATGCTGTAATAGGAAAAATAAAAAATGGCTTTAATGTATTGGTTGGATTTTCTAAAGAAGATACAATAGAAGACTTAAAGTATATAAAAGACAAAATATTAAATCTTCGAGTATTTGAAGATGAAAATGATAAGATGAATTTATCACTTACAGATGTAAAAGGAGAACTTTTAGTTATTTCTCAGTTTACCTTGTATGGTGATGCACGTAAAGGACGTCGTCCTAATTTTATGGCAGCACTTGGTGGAAATAAAGCTGAAGAATTTTATATTAAGTTTGTAGAAATGCTAAGAGAAGAAGATTTTAAAGTTGAAACTGGAAAATTTGGTGCACATATGAAAGTTGAAATTCATAATGACGGGCCGGTAACAATACTTCTTGACAGTACTAAAAATTTTTAGACCTTATGAAATTAAAGTGATATAGAAGTTAGGGGGAGTAATCTTGATAATAGAAGCAATTGAAGCAGGTATATATGATGCAAATTGTTATATTTTAGTTGAAGAAAATACAAAGGAATGCGGTATTATTGATCCAGGCGGAGATGCAGGCAGACTTATTTCACAGATAGATGGATTAAATGCAAAGCCTAAGTTTATACTTCTTACACATGGACATATAGACCATGTGGGTGCAGTTGAAGAATTAGCAGAAAAGTATAATATTCCTTTTTATATAAGCAAGATAGATGAAGAATATATGCAGAATAATGAAATGGTGTTTGGAAAACTTAAAGAAGCATCAGGCTATTTAAAAGAAGGTGATGCCCTTGATTTGGGCGATGAAATAATTCATGTACTTGAAACTCCAGGTCATAGTGAAGGTGGCTTGAGTTTTTTATTAAATGATGATACCGTTTTTACTGGAGATACACTATTTCAAGGTTCTGTAGGACGAACAGATTTTGCTGGAGGTGATATGGAAACATTAATCAAAAGCATAAAAGAAAAACTTCTTCCATTAGGTGATGAGGTTACTGTTTATCCTGGTCATGGAAATATGAGTACAATAGGTTTTGAAAAAACTCATAATCCATATCTATAAATGAAAAGTAAGTAATAGAAAGTCTGTCTATGAAAATGCATTTATATAGGCAGACTTTATTTTGACGTAAGGAGAAAAAATGGTTATTAATATATATTTAAATGATATGAAATACAGATATGAAGTATATCAGTTTTTCAATATTTATTATGCACTTAGTGACATTAATTTCATGGGCTGTGAAGAAGAGGCAGAATATATAGTAAGTGTAACTGAGAACAAATTAACCTTTAAATATAAAAATTATTACAAAGAAAAAAATGTAGCAGATAATTTGAAGCATACATTAAGAAGATTTATTTTTTTATGTCTGAAAGACTTAACTAATGAAACATATCCATGGGGAATATTAATAGGTATACGTCCTTCAAAAATAGCATTAAAAATGCTCAAAGAAGGTATAAGTCAGGATGAAATAGAAGATATCTTTGAAAAGGAGTATTTTACTCGCAGGGATAAAGCAAAATTATGTATTGATGTAGCTAAAGCAGAACAGCGCATTGTAAATAAAGATAAGAATACTGTTTCTGTTTATATCGGAATGGCATTCTGCCCAACAAGATGTGTTTACTGTTCATTTACCTCTAATCCTATAGGTGCTCATAAAAAATTGGTAGACCCGTATATTGAGGCTTTAATAAAAGAAATACACGGAATTAAAAAATATATAGAAGAAAAGAATCTTAATATTGAAAGTGTATATTTTGGCGGAGGAACGCCTACATCAGTTAATGATATGCAGTTTGAAAAATTGATGAATGAAATATATAATGGTTTTATTGAAGGTAAAAATGTAAAAGAATTTACTGTTGAATGTGGAAGACCAGATACTATAAATATAAATAAATTAAATACAATGAAAAAATATGAAGTATCAAGAATAAGTATTAATCCACAGACTATGAATGATAAAACATTAAAGCTTATTGGAAGAAATCATACAGCTGAGGATATTATAGAAAAATTTAATCTTGCAAGAGATATGGGCTTTAAACATATAAATATGGATCTTATTATAGGACTTCCAGGAGAAGGACACAATGAATTTCTTCATACAAAAGAAGAAATAATAAAGCTTAAGCCTGACAGTATAACAATACATGGTCTAGCTCTTAAAAGAGGTTCAGCTATGTATGAAAGTTTTGTATTAAAAAAGGGCATAGCAGCAACATCTCAAAGTGAAATTTTAAAAATGTATGAGGAAACAAAAAATCTTGGAAATGAATTAGGACTATCTCCATATTACATGTATAGACAAAAGAATATGGTTGGAAATATGGAAAACTTGGGATATGCTAAAAAGGGCAGAGAATGTATTTATAACATTCAGATGATTGAAGAAAGACAGACAACAATTGCACTAGGTGCAGCAGCAGTAACTAAAGTTGTGTTCCTTGAAGAAGACAGATTAGAAAGATTTCCAAACTTAAAGGATCTTAATGAGTATATAACAAGAGTAGATGAGATGGTTGAGAAAAAAATAAATCTATTAAATACTCTTTATTAGTTAAAATATTATAGTTAAAGAAAAACGGCAGGGCTGTTTTTTAAATATAAAATAGAAAAATCATGGATTTTTCGTAAATATTATTAATTTTTCATTTTTAATTATTAATTATTAAGGGTGAAGAAAGAGGAGGATTAATAATGGCACAAGAAATACAGGCACCAAAGGGTACCAAAGATATGCTGCCTCAGGATGCATATAAATGGCAGTACATAGAAAATGTATTTAGAAATGTAGTAAAAACATATGGAATAAGGGAAATAAGAACACCAATTTTTGAACACACAGAGTTATTTTTAAGAGGTGTTGGTGATACAACTGATATTGTTCAAAAAGAGATGTATACTTTTAATGATAAAGGAAACAGAAGCATAACATTGAAACCAGAAGGAACTGCACCAGCAGTTAGGGCTTTCATTGAAAACAGATTATTTAATGAAGCTCAGCCTACAAAAATGTTTTATGTAACTCCTGCTTTCAGATATGAAAATGTTCAAAAGGGGAGACTTAGACAGTTCCACCAATGCGGACTTGAAGTTTTTGGCTCAAAAGAACCTTCAATGGACGCAGAAGTAATAAAGGTAGCATATGATACTTTAAATAAATTAGGCTTAAAGAGCTTGAGTCTTCACATAAACAACTTAGGATGCCCCACATGCAGAGCTAAATATAATGATGCATTAAAGGCATACTTAAAGGAAAACTATGATGAACTTTGTGATACTTGTAAGAGCAGATTTGAAAAAAACCCTATGAGAATCTTAGACTGTAAGGAAAAGAAATGTAACGAGATTACAAAAAATGCACCTATAATCTTAGATTATGTGTGTGATGAATGTAATGATCATTTTGAAAAAGTGAAAGAATATTTAACTCTTTTAAATATTCCATTTGTAGTTGATCCAGGTATAGTAAGAGGATTAGATTACTACACAAAAACAATCTTTGAAATAATAAGTTCTGATTTCACTGTATGTGGTGGTGGAAGATATGATAAGCTTATAGAAGAACTTAATGGACCAGATATGCCAGCTTGTGGTTTTGCAATTGGTGAAGAAAGACTTATTATGACTTTAGAAAAAGAAAACATAGAAATACCAAATGAAAACTTATTTGACCTTTATATTGGTGCAAGAGGAGAAGCAGAAAAGATGGCTGCTTTTAAGCTTGCTTCAGATTTAAGAGTTCTTGGTATTAAATGTGAAATTAACCACATGGGCAGAAGTGTTAAAGCTGAAATGAAGTATGCAAATAAAATAGGAGCAGCATTTACAACAATTTTAGGCGAAGATGAACTTGCATCAAAAGTTATCAAATTAAAGAGAATGAGTGATGGTGAAATCTTTGAAACTTTGTTAGACGATACTGATGAAATTGCAAAAATACTTAAATAGATATATTATATAGAATGTACAATATAAATGTTAGATACCAGTAATATTTCTTGGGAAATATTTATAAAATACATGGCGCATTATCAATTTGAGAATGCAGCACAAGGAGGAAATAGTAATGGGCGAAGCCTTAAAGGGATTAAAGCGTACAATGATGTGCGGTGAACCACGTGAATCTCATGTAGGACAAAAGATTACTCTTATGGGATGGGTTCAAAGAAACAGAAAACTTGGAGGTC
>CAZLOP010000016.1:0-13680 GCA_964561205.1 uncultured Clostridium sp.
TAAAATATATACAAAATGATAAAGAAAATAATATAGGGATATATGCGGCAAATTACAGAAAAATGTATTATAAGGACGGGAAAGTTATATATAGCAGTCCGTCAATTGAGCATGAGGAAGTAAGAAATATAAAATTTGCAATGACTTCAGGAAGTTACATTAATGTAAAAGGAGTACAAAGGGCATTGCCTTTAAAGGATTATTTTGTTTCATATGTTGATATTGATTTGAGTGCGTGGTTTAACGAAAATGGTTATAAGATAAAACAAGTAGGAATGTCTACGTTTGACCAGCAGGTGGGAGGAAAAGTTGAAGCAACAAAGTATAATATGCTTTTTCACATTCTTCACCACACGGAAAACAGATACTATTTGATGACAAGGAATAACTTCTATTTTAGAAAAATGCATAAAGCATATAGAATTGATGGAATAAAGAGATTAGTAAGAATTTATATTAATATTTTGATTGGTGAAAAACATAAATTTAGAAAATTGAAAGCTATGTGGTTGGGTTATAAAGATTATAAAGCAGGCGTATTTGGAAATATTCCGGATAAAATTGCCAGAAAGGTTAATGGGGGAAAATGACGAAAATCAGAAAAGAATTGGTATCTATAATAGTTCCGGTATATAATTCAGAAAAATTTACCGGAAAGACAATTGAATCAGTAATGAATCAAAGTTATGAGAATGTTGAATTAATTTTAGTAGATGATGGCTCAAAAGATGCATCAGGTGAAGTATGTGATAAATATGCTTCAATGTATAATAACGTACGGGTTGTTCATCAAGAAAATTCGGGACCTGGTAGTGCCAAGAACAAAGGCTTGGAATTGGCTGCTGGTGAATATGTAGTGTTTTTAGATGGTGATGATGTGCTGGATAAAAATGCTGTAGAGAAATTAATGGAAAAAATGCAGGAAGAAAATGCGGATATGGTTATGCCTGACAGATATTATTGTATTGACGAGGAAGATACAGTATTTGCACAGAAATTTCATTTCAGTGAAGAAATGTGTCTGAAAGATCCAAAAGAATTTGCATTAAAGGTTATGATGGGAGCAGGACGTGGCTGGCGTTCACATTCTTTGATGTTTAGAAAAGAGAGTTTGAATAAAAACAATATCAGGTTCATACCACGTTCAATGGTAGATGATTATTTTTTTAATTTGGAGTGTATGAAGTATTTTCAAAAACTGGCTTATATACATGAAGCAACGGTATACTATCGAATAAGAAGAAACAGTATAACATCTTCATTTCATGAAAATTTTATGGATATGATATGGAAATTTGATGAGGCGGCACAAGAATTTATACGTTATAAAGAGATTGATGAAAAGATAGCAAATAATTATCAGGATGCAGTTGTTATAAGAACGGTTATAAACTATATTACGGATATTTTTTCAGCAAAGACGAATAAGAAGTGGAAGGAAAGAATTTGTTTAGCAAAAGCAATTGTTGACGATAAAAAGGTTCAAAGGAAATTTAGAGGCAAATTTGATGATGTTTATTTTACTAATAAGCTGGTAATATATTATTTCAAAATAATGCATAAATCAATTAAATACAAAATGCATATTCTGACATATGTATTAGCAAGTATAGGGGGGTATATGCGATAATATGAAGGTGGCATTAATAATACCGTATTTTGGAAAATTCCCAAACTATTTTCAGATTTTTTTAAATTCATGCAAATATAATGAAAACTTTTACTGGTATATATATACGGATAATACAGATAAATATGATTATCCGTTAAATGTAATAGTAAAGCATATTTCATTTGAAAAAATGCAGGCAAAAATGGAGGAAAAATTTGATTTTGATTTCAAAATTAATACAGTTCATAAATTGTGTGATTTGAAACCTGCATATGGATATATATTTGAAGATGATATTAAAGGATATGATTTTTGGGGATTTTGTGATTTGGATGTGGTATGGGGAGATTTGAATAAATTTATTACGGAAGAAATGTTGAATAAGTATGATAAAATATACACAGTAGGTCATTTAACATTATTTAGAAATAATTATGAAAATAATAGACGTTTTATGGAAAGATATCATGGGGAATATTTATATGAAAAGGCGTTTAAATATCCAAGGGAATTAATCTTTGATGAGGGCTTTAAAGGTAGTATAAACAATATATTTGAGGATAATAGTTATCCTATGTATACTAAGTTTGATTGTGCGGATATTTATACGAAATCATCAAACTTCCGTATGGTAGGTTTGAAGAACGATAGAGAACTGGTTATATATGAAAATAAGAAAGGAATGTTTTGGTGGAATAAAGGAAAGCTGATATACATATACAAACAGGCTGGAGAACTTCAAACAGATGAATATGCTTATATACATTTGCAGAAGAGAAAGATGAAACTAAAAGGAAATGTATTAGAAGCTGATTCAGTTAAAATTGTGCCAAATGTTTTTGAAGAACAGGATGAAGCGGTTACGGCTGAAAATTTTGACAGGATTAAAAAGAAATATTTCAATTTACATTATTTTATTATAAGAAGTAAAAATCTAATATATAAAATAAAATTAAAGTTGGGATTATTAGACTGACGGGGGAGATTAATGCAATATATAATTACAGCAATTGTGAGTGTTTTTCCGTTATTTTTAAGGGAAGATAAAAGAATAAGATATATTCAGTTGATTTGGCTGTGGATACTTATTGGAGGTTGTTGTTTCAATGTGGATACGCCAGGATATAGGTCTGTGTTTGACAATATTGAACAAGTGAGCTGGAATATTGAAATGTTTTATAATCTTTTTTGCTTGATTTTTGTGAAATTGGGATTGAGTTATCAGGCAATGGTAATGGCATGGAGTTTGTTTTTTATTATCATTTTGGACAGAGGAATTACTAAATTGACTGATGAACCACAGAAAGTGTACAGTTGTATGTTTATATATCCCCTCATTGACAATATTGTACAATTAAAGAATTTTGCGGGATTTGCAGTACTTGTGTATGCGCTTCAATATTTGTTGAAAGATGATGTGAAAAGTAGTATTAAATATTTTTTGCTGATATGTTTTGCAACAATACAGCATAGTTCCTATATTATATATATTTTTCTCGGCCTTGTTCCAATAATTCGTAGACGTAAGAAGTATTTAATTGTTTATGTATTGACGTTGCCTGTTGTTGCTGTTGTACTTCCGAAATTTATTGATGTATTTGGGAGGATGATAACAACAGATGCAGTTGTTGACATTTATGTAAGTAGTTTAACGAATAAAACGACATTGGTGATATTGATTGTGTGGCAGATGGCGGCATTCTTTTTGACGTATTGGTTTGCAAAGGGAAATGTTTTGATAAGGATAGGAAAACAATCAAAATTTCGATATAGTGTTAATGAGTATGAAAAAAATGTAATAGATTTAATCATTGCGGTTGATGTGCTTATGATGGTGATATGTAGCTTTTATGTAGTAGATGCTATTTTTCAAAGGTTGGCAAGAAATTTATTAACATTAGACACAATTGCTTTTTCAATATTGTGGAAATATCAGGAAGAACAAAAGGAAAAAAATGCACAGAAAATAATATGGTTTTTATACATGGCAACTTCGGCTTTAATGTTTTATGTGCTGACGGGGAATGCTTGGGAGGCGAATAAGTTAGCATTGGAAAACAATATATTTTGGATGAAATAGGAGAAAGGATTATATAATGAAAAAGATATGCGTAATAACTGATAATGAATTTATATTTACCGAAATGAAAAAAATTATTAGTGATTCTGATTATGAAGAATATTTATTTGAATTTTTTTATTCGGAAATAAATAAAAGTTTTAAACATAAATATGCTCTTAATACTGATTTTTTACCAGTTAATTTAAAAAAGTGTGATAAAGAGTTTTTTGAACAGTATAGTTTATTTATTTCGCTTCATTGCAAGCAAATTTTTCCTGAAATAATGACAGATAATTATAGGTGCATTAATATTCATCCTGGATACAATCCATATAATAGAGGCTGGTTTCCACAGGTGTTTTGTATTCTTAATAAAAAGACAGCAGGTGTTACGATACATGAAATTGATAGAGACTTAGATCATGGACCTATTATTTATCAAGAAAAAATTGACATAGAAAGCAGTGATACTTCTTATGATGTATATAAAAAAATACAAGATATGGAAATTATTATGCTAAAGAAAAATTTATTAAATATACTAGAAGAAAGATATACGGCAACTACAATGAGTGAAGAAGGAAATGTAAATTTGAAAAAGGATTTTGACGTATTATGTAAAATTGACTTAAATCAAAAAGCAACTTATGGTGAGGTAATTGACCATTTGCGTGCGCTGACATTTAATGGGTATAGAAATGCCTATTTCTTAGACGAAGATGGAAACAAAATTTATGTTTCTATAGGATTAGAAAAAGATGAAAGGGAATAGAAATGGATATTGATATAAGTGTATGTTGCATTGTATATAATCAAAAAGATTATATTAATGATATGTTAAGTGGAATATTGTCACAGAAATTTAATGGTAATTACGAAATAATCATTCATGATGATGCTTCAACTGATGGAACAGTTGATGTATTAAAAGAGTATAAAGAAAAATATCCCGATAAGATTAAACTGGTTTTAGAAGAAGAGAATAAATATAAAGATGGCGGAAAAATGTTCTATCTTACGGCGGTACATGCAAAGGGAAAATATATTGCAATTTGTGAAGGCGATGATTATTGGTGTGACGATTATAAGTTGCAAAAACAATATGATTATTTGGAAAAAAATAATGAGGTTACATACATATGCCATGCAGCATATATGAAGATTTTTAAAAAAGAAAGAATGGTTGATTTTAATACTTATAATGAAAATCAGGAAGTGGATTTGAACGAAGTATTAAGAAAAGGATTGAATTTTCCAACAGCCTCTTTAATTGTTAAGAAGGATATTTTTGATAATCTTCCTGAGTTCTATTTAAAATCGCCTGTAGAGGACGAACCGTTGAAGTTATTATGTTTGTCAAAGGGAAAGGGATACTATATAAATGAAAAAATGTGTGTTTATAGAAAAAATCACCCGGGAAGTTGGAATATCAATGTAAAGGCACAAACGGAAAAAAGATTAAAGCATCATGAAGAAAAAAAGAAGATGTATATTGAGTTTAATGAATATACAAAAGGAAAATATAAACAAAGTATAGAAAGAGCAATATTACTTGAGGATTTTAATATTGTTATGACAAAGCAGGAGTATAAGGGACTTCGTAATTCTAAATATAAAGAGCTGATTAATGAAATGGGAACTGCATCAAAGATTAGACTTATAATCGCTGCATATGTGCCTGATTTGTATAAGCGAATATTAAGGATATATAAAAACTTTCGTGCTTAAAGGTTGAACAAGTAAAATGAATAAAAAGAATATAGGAATAAAGAGAAATATAATATTTGCATTTACGGCTCAAAGTGTTTCGTTGATACTTAGTCTGTTTATGTCTTTAATAGTACCTAAAGTTATAGGTGTTGAACAGTATGGGTATTGGCAATTATTTCTTTTTTATGCCGGATATGTGGGATATGCATTGTTTGGAATTAATGATGGGATATATTTACGTATTGGCGGACAAGATTATAATAAACTAGATTATGGAGTTTTAAGGACACAGTATTGGATTTCAGTATTGGAGCAGGTTGTTTTGTCAATAGTATTATATAACTGTCTGCAATTAAGCAAAAATGTAAGTGATAAGCAATATGTATTTATTATGGTTTGCATATTTATGATAATAAATAATGCAACAGGATTTTTATCATCTGTATTACAGGCTGTTAATAGGACATATCAGTTTTCGACAAGTGTTATGCTTGAGAAAATATTATTAATAATAATTTTAATATTTTCTATGTTTTGTGGAGATATATCATATAAAAAAATTATCATAGGTTATGTGGTGTCAAGAATTACAGCATTGCTATATAGTCTGTATTGTTGTAAGGAATTGGTTTTTGGCAAAATTATTATAAATAAGCAGATATTTAAGGAAATGTTTGTCAATATAAAGGTAGGAATTGTTTTAGTTGTATCAGGCATAGCAAGTATGTTAATTTTGGGTATTGGCAGACAATTTATAGAGTGGCATTGGGGAGTAGAAACTTTTGCTATTATTTCTTTTTCACTTTCAATAACGAACTTCTTTTTACAATTTATTAATCAGGTTAGTATGGTTATGTTTCCAATGTTAAGATTGATTGATGGCAGTAAAAGAATAGAAATATACCAAGTTGCAAGAATAACATTGTCCCATTTATTGACGGGGATATTGGTGTTTTATATGCCTATTGTTGCAATATTGCAGCAATGGCTTCCAGAATATAAGGAAAGTTTCAAATACTTAATTTTTACACTCATTATTTGTATCTTTGATGGGAAAATGCAAATGTTGTTTTCAACATATATGAAAGTATTGAGAAAAGAAAAGGCTTTATTGGTAATTAACGTTATATCGGTTTTAATTAGTGCGTTTTTATGTATGCTAAGTATATATGTATTTGATGATTTTTCAGTGGTTGTATTTAGTATGGCATTATCAATAGCTGTGAGAAGTATAGTATCAGAAATTTATATTGGCAGAGTATTGGGAATAAAATTTTATCGTTCTTTAGGAATAGAAATTATGTTATCGATACTTTTTGTGATAAGCACATGGTTTTTAGAGGGAATACAAAGCTTTTTGATTTATTTGTCGGCATATATATTTAGTCTTTGCTTTGATAAGAAAAATTTGAAATTAGTATTAGGATATAATAGGAGATGATTGGCATATGAATAGTTTCTATACGGATTTGGAATTAGAAACACTGGGATTACGAAAAATAGGAAAAAATGTTAAAATTAGCAGAAAAGCAAGCTTATATGGCTGTCAAAACATTGAAATTGGAAGTAATGTACGAATTGATGATTTTTGTATATTGAGCGGTAATATTAATATTGGAGATTATGTTCATATTGCAGCATATACAGGACTATTTGGTGGAGATGAAGAAGCAGGAATTGAAATCAAAGAATTTGCAAATATATCTTCGAGAGTAGTGATTTATGCAATTAGTGATGATTATTCAGGTGAATCTATGACTAGTCCTTTAATTTCGGAAGAATATAAAAAGTTGCAAAAAGGAAAAGTTGTTATAGATAAAAATGTTATTATTGGAACCGGAACAAGTATACTACAGGGAGTAAAGGTAGCAGAAGGTAGTGCAATTGGAGCAATGAGCTTGGTTAACAAAACAACTGAACCATGGAAGATATATGCGGGGATTCCGATAAAATATTTAAAAGACAGAAAAAAGGATTTGCTAGAAAAAGAAGAAAAATTTTTGAAAGAAAGGAAACAATATAATGGATAAAATATTGGTTACCAGGTCATCAATGCCAAGCTATGAGGAATATATAGAGGAAATTAAGCAAATTTGGGAAACTCATTGGTTGACTAATATGGGGGAGTTTCATACAAAACTCCAGCATCAGTTAGAAGAATATTTGCAAGTAGAACAGCTTTCTCTGTTTGTTAATGGACATTTGGCGTTAGAGTTGGCAATTCAAGCAATGAATTTATCTGGAGAGGTGATTACGACGCCATTTACTTTTGCATCGACTACTCATGCAATTGTAAGAAATAATTTGACACCGGTTTTTTGCGATATTAAACCAGATACATATACAATTGATGAAGAAAAAATAGAAAGCTTAATAACAGATAGAACAACTGCGATACTTCCAGTTCATGTATATGGAAATATATGTAATATAGAAAAAATTGAAAAGATAGCCCAAAAATATGGCTTAAAAGTTATTTATGATGCGGCTCATGCATTTGGAATTGAATATAATGGGAAAGGTATAGGAAGTTATGGTGATGCATCTATGTTTAGCTTTCATGCCACTAAAGTATTTAATACAATAGAGGGTGGTGCTGTCTGCTATAGAGACAAAGAGTTTCAAAAACCATTATCGCAATTGAAAAATTTTGGTATAAGAAATGAAGAAGTAGTTGACGGAGTAGGCTCTAATGCTAAGATGAATGAGTTTCAGGCTGCTATGGGAATATGTAATTTAAGACATGTGAATGAAGAAATTGAAAAGAGAAAAAAAGTTGTTGAGAGATATAGAGAGAAGTTGTCTGATGTAAGCGGATTAAAACTGCCTGTTGAGCAGAATAATGTGAAATCTAATTATGCATACTTCCCTATTATAATAGATGAAAATGAATTTGGAACAACAAGAAATGTAGTTTACGATAAATTAAAGGAGAATAATATCTTTACACGTAAATATTTTTATCCTTTAACAAATACATTTGATTGTTTTCATGGAAGGTATAATGTAGAAGATACGCCAATTGCGTTATATGTATCAAAACGTGTTTTGACATTACCTTTATATGCAGATTTGACTATGGAACAAGTTGATTTTATTTGTGATGCTATAAAAAAATTACATAACTAAAGAATGCATTGAGAGGAAGGCTATTATGGAAAAGCATAGAAACAGTAGTATAGAGTTATTGCGTGTTATTTCTTTGATAATGATAATGCTTATGCATGGATTTGGAAACACTCTTTCATTATTCGGCAACTTAGATGTATTTAATAGTAGGTTATTTATATTTATTAACAGTTTTTGTAATTGCGGTGTTACGTGTTTTGTATTGATAACAGGGTATTATGGAATATATAGAGTTAGTATTAAAAAGTTATAGCGTATGAAAGTTTAATGATATTCTATATGTTATTAGTATGGTTGATTAAATTAACCATGGGTGATTTTGGTAGCAACAAAGAAATGCTGGTTTTTCTAATAAAGGCGTGTATTCCTTTTGCTTCACGTATTAATTGGTTTTATTCATGCTATATGGTTTTATATTTTTTATCACCGTTTATTAACAAAATATGTGAGGAATTTTCTAAGAAGATATTAATGAAGTTAATTGCGGTGCTTTTAGTAATATTCTCTGTTATGCCTAGTGCATTTTATTTTGAGATTACTCAAGATTATGGAAAAGGTGTTATTAATATAATTCTGATTTATATGCTCGGCAGAGTAATTAATATGTATTTTGAGGATATTAAAATACCAGGGAAGTTTTTCTTTATAGTTATTACAGGCTTGCATTTTTCTTTGGACTTGTTTATTTATGAAGTTACCGACGGAATACATAATATATTCAGCAGAGATAATAATATTTTGGTTATAGTAGCATCAGTGTGGTTGTTTTACTGTTTTTTTAGAAAAAATTATTATGTGAAAGCTATAAATGCTATGGCGACATATGTTTTTCCTATTTTAATATTTCATAATTTTATAATGAAATTAGTTATGACAAAGGTTTTTCCAGTTTTATCAATTGTAAAATTTCAAAACTCAAGATTTTAATATTTGCATTGGCTGGATATATAGTATTTTTAATAATCGGAATTTTCATAATAGAAAAACTACGTCGGTATGTTTTTTCAAGGTTGGAAGCGAAATGTGCAAATGTAATAGAAAAACAATATATTAAAGTAAAAGTTAGGGTTAATAGATATGTTGAAAGGATTAATGAGGTAAGTGAACAATAATTTAGATTTGTTTGAAAATACAGAAAAATTAAAATGAGAAATCTGTTTATATCAAATATTATCAAATGATTTTGAAAATATTTGATATTGTTGATGAAAAGATAACTCCTAAATTAGTGGGAAAAGTAATGAAGCATTTATGATTTATGGTAAGAAGGTAATTAGCATAAGGGGAGAACGGATAAAAAATGAATAATAGTGAAAATCAAGAAGTTAAAATAGAAGAATTGTTATGGGAAATACTCTTGGAATGGAGGGTGGTTATTATAATTTCCATAATTGGAGCAATAGTAGTAGGTGCCTTCAGTTATATAAATGAAAAGAATAAATATGAATCTTTGTTAGTAACTCAGCAGAAAATTGAGCAGGAAGAAATATCATATGTGCTAAGTGAAGAAGAGTACAAAGAAGTTCAAATGGTGAAACAGATGCAGGATGCATTGAAAGAATCAAAAGAATATATTCAGAACTCAGAATTAATGAATATGAATCCTTATGAAATTCAAAAAGCGGAATTGTCATACTATATTGCTAATACAACGTCAGAAGAAATGCCACAAACTTCAGCTTCTATTTATGAAAAGAAAATTGTAATAAGCGATATAGCAGAAATAATAAATGGATATTGTGATAAAAAAGTTAAAGAAAAGTATCTGGAAGAGCTGATTAATATAAGTGCAGAAGAAAATTCTTTGACTATTGAGATTGTATATAATGAAAACTTAGAGATTGAGGGTGTAGTAAAAGATATTGAAGCATATATTTCAGAAATTGCCAAAGAGATAGAAAATAGTTTCCAAGGCTCAGAACTTGTGCTGGTTTCAGATAATATTTATACACAGATTGATTTGGGCTTAGTTAAAAAACAGGAAGAAAGATTTGCAGCGGTTAGGAATTTGGAAAACATTATAGAAAATGAAAAAAATAAATTGAATGAGAAACAGCTGGAAAGTTTGGAAATTAAAGAAATAGAAGAAAATAATGGAGAGAAAAATGTACTTGAAGCTCCTGCATTAAGTAAAAAGAAAATTATATTGGGAGGTTTTATTGGATTTTTTGTTTCTTGTATTTGGGTGGCATGTAAAATGTTTTTCTCAAATAAATTGAGAGATGAAAAATATATTAGTAATAATTACAATATTAGATTATTAGGAACTGTTTCAAAAAAGGTAGAAAGAAAAAGAATGTTTGCCAAGATTGATGCATGGCTGAATTCTATTAAGGATAAGGATATTACAAAGTATTCGCGGGAGCAGGAACTTGAGATAATGGCTCTAAATATACAAGAAATTTGTGAAAAAATGAATATTGTTTCTTTGACTTGTGTAGGTAGCACGATTAGTGAAAAAGACAATGATGACGTACAATTGAATACTTTGCAGCTTAAATTGAAAGATATGGGAATTAATATAATTTTAGAAACAGACATATTGGCAACTCCCGAAGGGTTAAAGAAAATCAGGAGAATGGAAAATGTAATTATTTGGGAAAAAATAGGAAAATCAAATTATACTGCTTTGGATGAGTTCATAAATATGATAAAAGAGAGGGAAGTAAATATTTTGGGATATATGCTGTTAGAGTAAGGGGAGAAGTTGGACGAAACAATTGTGAAAGGTCAAGCGTAAATAAAATATTGTTTAAGAAGGAATAGCTGTATGAAAATTGTTGCAAAGATAAAATTGAGTAATGTAGTAATGACTTTAATAGGATTATTTGTAGCGTTATATTTATCATTAGACATAACCGGATTATGGAATATATATATGGGCGATGGTGAGTTACAATATATTTCCAAAGATAATATGAGGTTTCAGGAAGATATTAAATATGATGGCAAAGAATATACAATACAAGATGAAGAGGCAGTTATATATATTTTTTTGAATAATCCTGATTACTATAGGTATCTGTATTTTAATTTCTATACGGACAATAATAATTCGGGAACGGCTATTCTTAATATATATGATGATTTGGGAAGTGTTATCGAATCTTATAATCTTACGCCTAATAACGGCACAATGTGTATAGATTTTTCTGATACTGGTTTTGGACATGCTGAGTTAGTATTTACCGGTTTTACAGGGCAAAGTGTACATATAGATAATTTTCAGTTTAGAACTGAACAACCCTTTGATAAGTGGAGAGATTTTTTTGGCTATTTTTGCATAATATTTATTATATATATTATTATAATTAATCTGTTAAAAAGAAAAGTAGCTTCTGCTATTAAAGATAAATGCAAGAAGTTATCAGAGTATGTACATTATGTATATGAAAAGGTAAACAATATGGTATTTAGCAAAATACCTGATTTTAGTTATGCTTATAAACTAAATTTAATGCTTATAGTGACAGTATTACTTATAGTCTTTTACAATATGTACAAATTGATATATGATGCACAATATAACGTGTTTGTAATGACAATCTCTTTGGGAGTACTGATAATTACTATATTGCTTGGCAGTAAAAAGGAAGAAAAGGTATATTGGAATAATCCGTTGTTTATATCGTGGTTTGTATTAAGTATGATGATGATTGTTTCGCAGATGATTGTCGGACAGACCAAGGGCATGGTGGGATATTTTAATTTATGTATTTTGGGAATATTTTATTACGTTTCAAGTAAGAAAAGCAACCGACAGAAAATATTGCAATGCATAAGGATTGCAGTACTATTAACTTTTATACCGTGTATAGTAAAATGCTTATTCTTTTATGATATAGCTAATGGCTGGATTAGATTTGGAGGTATTTATGGAAATTCAAATCAGTTTGCGGCGTATGTAATAGTTATATTTGCCATAATAATATCTGATATTGATTATTGTATGGAGAAAGGTAAGATAACAGTTATATTACTCGTAGAGAGTATAATGTTGGGATTCGCGGTATGCTTTTTATGGCTGACTCAGTGCAGAACCACATTGCTGGCAATGATGTTGATTGTATTTTTTGAAGCGGCAAAGAATATTGTAATGAGGGATAAGTATGAGAATGGCAAAAAGCGTATGCTTATACTTGCAATGTTAATAATTATTGTGCCAATTGTGTGGAAAGGCAGTATTTGGTCGATTAATAATATTGCATTGAAGAATAGTGAAACCAAGCTAATGGTCGAAAACGTTATATCAGGTACGTTGGTAGTGAATGCACAGAGTAGTGGAAGCAGAATTGTTGGAACATTAAAAAATGCCTCGTCCATAGCTGCATTTAGTAACGGGAGAATAGAATATTGGATAGCTCACTTTATGAATATGAATTTGCTGGGGCATAAAGATTATTTATATATTGGTTCGTTAAATGCAATAACACCATCTCATAACTCTATTATAGGTATGATGTATAAGTATGGAGTATTTACGGCGATACCATATATGATTATGCTGTTTTACTCAGGATTTTTTGCGGTTAAATATTTTATATCAGCATCTTTTAAAAATAAGAATGCAATGCTACCGTTGAATTTGGTTATTTCATTTATTATGTGTTCAATGTTGGATACGATGGACGAGAGACCTTTCTGGAGAATGCTGTGGCTGTTGTATTACATGATTATAGGTATATTGATGAATAATGAAGTTCGTGATGAAGGAGCTTACAGTGTTGATAATGATGTTGCAATAGAAAAGCAGGTACAGGTGAAAACATCAGCAGCAAAGGCGGTTATAGTTGGTGGTATTTTATTTATCATTGTATCAGCTGGATATAATATGTATGAACAGGTTTATAGTAGTAATGCTATAGAGAACGGTACTAAAAGAATCAGTGCACCTTTAAAGCTGTTGGACAATAAGAATAGTGAAGATGTTGAGAATTCTGATATTTACAGTAATATGAGCGGCGTCAAGAACAGTACAATAGACAGCTTGGAAGCTGTAGATGACAATATAATTGAAGAAAAGATTGTATACATTGCACCATATTTTTATGCGTTTTATGTAAGCGAAAAGGGCGAGAACAGTACTCAGATAGGAATGGCAGTATCTGAAAATGGAGCTGATTGGAAGAAGTTATGTGTAAGTGGTACTTTTAAAGAAAACAACATT
>CAZLOP010000017.1:0-13134 GCA_964561205.1 uncultured Clostridium sp.
AAACTGTATAATCTATGGGTAACTAACTCAGTAAAGCCAAATGCAATAAGCAGTATTCCAAAGATACCAAAAGCAAGCCATCTTTTTAAATTAATACCAGGCTTTAACAAATCCCCTATCTTCATAGCTTCTTTTCTCCTTTATGAAGATCTTCAGTGACATCTCTATGTTCTATTTTAGTATTATAATTTTCTTCGGTTAATCTTCTATGTATCTCATTGGCTATTGCTACTGAACGATGTCTTCCACCTGTACATCCTATTGATATAATAAGCTGTCTTTTTCCTTCTTTTCGGTAATTAGGTATAAGATACTTTAACATATCTATAAGTTTATCTACAAAGGTAATTGTTTCTTCCTGCTTTAAAACATATTCCTTAACTGGTTCATCATTTCCTGAATACTGCTTTAATTCAGGTATATAAAATGGATTTGGTATAAATCTTACATCAAAAACAAGATCTGAATCAACTGGTATTCCATATTTAAATCCAAAACTTAAAACTGTAACAGAAAGCTGTCTCTCTGGATTTTTGTTATCTCCATAAAATTCATTTATTTTTTCTCTTAAATGTCTTATTTCATATTTTGATGTATCTATTATTATATCTGAAATATCTTTTATTTCTCTTAACTTTTCTCTTTCTGCTGTTATGCCTGTAAGAACTCTTCCATTTGGTGATAATGGATGACTTCTTCTTGTTTCTTTAAATCTTTTTATTAAAACTTCATCTGAAGCCTCTAAAAATAGTATCTCATATTTAAATTCATTTCTCTTTAAATAATTTAAAGTATCAAAGAAATCGTCAAAAAATACTCCACCTCTTATATCTATAACTAAAGCTACTTTTTCAATATTTCCACCACTTTGCAAACAAGCTTCTGCAAACTTTGATATTAATGTTGGCGGAAGATTATCCACACAAAAATATCCAAGGTCTTCCAAGCTTCTTGTTGCCTGTGTTTTTCCTGCACCTGATAATCCAGTAACTATAACAAACCTCATATTATAACACACCCCTTTTTAACAATTTACATTTTCTATTATTAAATTTTACATTGTCTTATTATTGTTGTAAACCACACATTATAATTTAAACTAAGAACTAAGGACTAAGAACTAAGAGTTAAGGAAATTTTTCTTTCAGAAAAATAAAATTATATGCCATACAAAAACTTTATTTTTGTATATTGGCTGATTTGTTAAAATCATATTTAAAATTAAAATAATTTAAGAAAACTCTTAGCTTTTAGCTCTTAGTTCTTAGTTTAAATTATGATTTATCAAAAAGAAAAGGAACTACGCACTAATTGTTTAATGCGACAGCCCCATAATTTTAATTTTCTCCCCAGATTCTTACTTCTGGATGAAGTTCAACTCCAAATTGTTTTTTTACTTCATCTTGAACATGCTTTATAACATCTAAAACATCCTGTGCAGTTCCATTATTTTTATTTATTACAAAACCTGCATGCTTTTCAGATACACATGCTCCGCCCACAGTATATCCTTTTAAGCCTGCATCCTGAATAAGCTTTCCTGCAAAATGTCCTTCAGGTCTCTTAAAAGTGCTGCCTGCTGAAGGATACTCAAGAGGCTGCCTTTCTTCTCTTCTTGCTGTAAGCTCATTTACTCTTTTAGTTATCTTGTCTGCATCACCATTCTTTAATTTAAATGAAGCACTAATTACAATATATCCTTTTTCCATTACTACAGAATGACGATATCCCAAATCCAATTCTTCTTTATTTAAAGTAACAATCTCATCTTTATCAGTTAATACTTCAGCATGATCAATTACAAATGATACCTCTCCATCATAAGCACCTGCATTCATAAATACAGCCCCGCCTACACTTCCTGGTATTCCACATGCAAATTCAACTCCTGTTAATGAATTATCACTGGCAGCTTTAGATACATCTTTTAATAATGCACCACATTCAGCTGTAATCATATGACCATTTACTTCTATTTTATTTAAATCACATAATTTTATTACAACACCTCTGATTCCACCATCTCTAACCAGAATATTAGAACCATTACCCATAACATAATATGGTATATTATGTTTTTTACAAATAATTATAGTTTTTTTTACTTGTTCAATATTATCAGGCATTAAAAGTATATCAACACTTCCTCCTACCTTAAAATATATGTGTTCGCTCATCTTAGCATCCAGCTGTATCTGCTCAGGTTTATATATATTATCAAATAAATCTCTATATTTTCCATACTGATTCATGTTTAAATCTCCTCAAAATCATGGTATTTACCATATTTATTCACAACATATGATAATTTATCATATATCCAATTGCAAGTAAATCTTTTTCCGTATTATTATAGCATAGTTTACTGCTTTTGTTCATTATTTTTTAAATATGAGTATATGCTCTCAGCAGCTTTTCTGTCAATGCTGTTTGTTTCCAGTAATTCTTCTATTGTAGCCTTCTTTATATTTTCTATGCTCCCAAATTTCATAAGGAGTTCCATTCTTCTTTTTTTGCCAACATTAGGTATATCATCAAGTATTGAATGAAGTGTTCGTTTATCTCTTAAATTTCTGTGATATGTAATGGCAAATCTATGTACTTCATCTTGTATTCTGCGTATAAGCTGCATTAAATTTGAATTTCTTTTTATTAGCAATTCTTGGTTATTATAAATTATTCCTCTTGTAGAATGAGTATCATCCTTTACAAGACCACACACAGGAATATTTATTCCCAGCTTTTCTAAAACCTCTAATGCAGCATTTACCTGACCCTTTCCACCATCCATCATTATAAGATCAGGAAAATTAGAAAACTTTCCTCCTGAAAACTCAAGGTTTCTTTCCTGTATCTCTTTTATTTCTTTTAAACCATGAGTAAATCTACGCTCTAGTATTTCTCTCATACTATCATAATCATTGGCATTTTTTACAGTTTTTATACGAAATCTTCTATAATCACTATTTTTAGATTTTCCATTTTCAAAAACTATCATAGAGCCAACTGAATCTACACCCTGTATATTAGAAATATCGTATGCTTCTATTCTGGCAGGATATTCTTCTAAATCCAAAAGATTTTGAATTTCTTCTAAACATAACCTATTTATTTCAGTATCTTTAAGTATTTTATCTTTAAACTGCTCCAGTGTAGTACGTGCATTATTTTTTACAAGTTCAAGCATTTCTTTTTTTTCACCTTTAACAGGAACCTTAATACTGACTTTAGAACCTCTTTTTATACTTAAAAATCCTTCTAAAGCTGCATACTCCTTACCTTCTGGAACATATATATTCTTTGGAACTTTTGGTGTTCCCCCATAAAATGAAGTAATAAACTGGGACAATATAGTTTCATTTTCTTCTATAGAATTATTTTTAACCATAAAATGCTCTCTGCCTGTTACTTTTCCTTCTCTTAAGAAAAATACCTGGATACAGCAGTCAGTTTCATCAGAATATAAATTTATGAAATCTTCATCACTATCCTGAGCTCTAAATACCTTTTGTCTTTCAGCTATTGTTTTAATTGCAAGCATCTTATCTCTATAGGCTGCTGCCTTTTCAAATTCCAGTTTTTCTGAAGCTTTAAGCATATCTTCTTTTAATTGATTTATAAGTGTTTTATCCCTTCCATTTAATACTGCAATTATTTCATCTATCATCATTCTGTATTCTTTTTTAGAAATGTGCCCCTCGCAAGGTGCTTTACATTTTTTTATATGATAATTAAGACAGGGTCTAGTTTGTTTTCCTCCTTCAACTATGTATTTTTTACAGCTTCTAAGGGGAAATATTTTTTTTATCATCTGAATTGTTTCATGAACAGCACCTGCATTTGGATAAGGTCCAAAATATTTATTTCCATCTCTGCAGAAATTTCTTGTAATAAAAACCTTTGGAAAATCCTCATTAGTAGTTATCTTTATAAAAGGATAAAATTTATCATCTTTAAGCATAATATTGTATTTAGGACTGTATTTTTTTATTAAATTACATTCCAGAATAAGTGCTTCCATTTCAGAATCTGTAACAATATACTCAAATTCTGCAATATTTTTTACCATGGCTTTTACTTTTACAGAGTGATTTTTTGAATTCTGAAAATATTGTCTTACCCTGTTTTTTAATATTTTTGCTTTTCCAACATAGATTACTTCTCCAAGAGAATTTCTCATTAAATATACTCCTGGCTTATCTGGCAATATTTTTAACTGTGCTTCAAAATCAAACATAAAAACCTCCTTAATTCAAGTAAAAAATAAAAGGTAAGAAGTAAAAGATTTTAAGCTTGTTAGTTCTTAGTTATTTATAACGTCTGCTCTTATAATCTGTCCAGCAACCTGGGCTGCTGCAACTGAACCATATCCTCCATTTTCCACTATTACTGCTACAGCTATCTTGGGATTATCCGCTGGTGCAAAACCAATAAACCATGAATGAGGTTTTGCGTTTGTTCCATCAGCAAGAACATAATCTGCTGTTCCAGTTTTTCCTGCTGCATCTGTTCCTTGAAAATAACTCCAGCTGCTATCTACTTTTGAATCAACTAAATTTTTCATATAATCTTTAATTGTTGCTGCATCACTATTTTTTATTATATTTCTATTTAATGTAGTACTTATTGTTTTTACAGTATTTCCATCCTTATCAACAACCTTACTAACAAGTGTTGGCTGAGCCATATCTCCATCATTGGCTATTGTTGATGCAACCAATGCCATTTGTATTGGTGTTGCAAGAACACTTCCCTGCCCTATACCACTTTGAGCAATATTCCCTGTTTCATATGATTTAAGGGTAGGAAACTGACTTTTAGCAATAGAAAAACCAGTTGCTTTTATACTATTATTAAAGCCAAAATCTTCTGCTGTTTTTTTCAATTTATCATTTCCAAGTTCCATTGCAAGACTACCAAATACCACATTACTTGATACTTTAAATGCGTTTTTTAAGTCCAGTGTTCCATATGAAGCATTATTGGCATTGCTCATAGAGTAGCTTTCATTAAATACAAGTTTACCATTATCTTCAAAAGTTCTTGTTTTTACTCCTGGAATATTTTGAAGAGAGCTTGCCAAAGTAATTGTTTTAAAAGTTGAACCAGGAGGATACATACCATATGTTACTCTATTAATTAAGGGACTGTCATCAGCTGTTCCTTGATTGGCAGTTTCTATTGCAGTTTTTAAATCATTTGGATTATATGCAGGCTTTGAAACCATTGCAAGAACTTCCCCTGTCTGAGGATTTAGAGCAACTACAGCTCCTTTATTATTTCCTAATGCATCAAAGGCTATCTGCTGTAAATCAGGATCTAATGTAGTTATTATACTATTTCCTACTTTGTTATCACTTTCAGAACGATTTTCAAACATCTTTTTCAAATTATCAAAACTAAAATCCTTTATTAATTTATTAATATTATTACTGACTGAATTATAAGTAGTAAGCTCTGTATCATAAGCAGATTCTAATCCAGTAATGCCATATATAGGACTTACATAACCTAATGCATGGGCATATAATGGTCCATTTGTATATGTTCTATCTTGAGTTAATGCATCTTTTCTTGCACTTTCTGTTAATGCATTTCCTGCTCTGTCATATATTGTTCCTCTTAATACTTCATTACGCTCAGCCCATAAACGCTTATTTTCATCTTTAGCAGATATCTGAGGCGCAGAAAAAAACTGAAAATAAGCAATATATGATATAAGAGCTACAAAAAGAAATAAAAATACAATCATCACATGTCTTATACTTTTTGAATTATCATTCATTTTAATAACCCTCCTCCGATATTTTTTGAAGTATTGCTAATGAAAAAAACATAGTTATCATTGATGAACCACCATAACTTATAAGGGGCAGAGTTATTCCTGTAAGAGGTATTACTGCAAATACACCTCCAATAATAACAAGAACCTGACATGCTATCATTGCACTTAATCCTATTGTTGTTAACTGTGCAAATCTGCTTTTTACTCTAAATGCCGCCCTCATTCCTCTATAAAAAAACAAGAAATAAATTATCATTATTCCAAGTCCAAAAACCATTCCAAGTTCTTCGCATATTACAGCAAATATGAAATCTGTAGTGTTTACAGGAACAAAACCTGGGTATCCTTCTCCAAGACCTGAACCAAACATTCCTCCAGAAGAAATTGCATAAAGACCTTGAACAAGCTGATAACTTTCATTTTGAGTATAATCCCAAGGATGCCTCCATATTAATATTCTTTTTCGTATATGCGGAAACAGCTGATATGCCAGAAATGATGCAGCTATAAAAAGAATAAAACATATAACAACATATTTTTTCTTTCCTGTTGCCACATAAAGCATTGTAAGTGCTATTCCAAAGAAAATAAGAGCTGACCCTAAATCTTTCTGCATTACCAGACACATTAATGAAAATACTACTACTGCTGCTGGCTGCCACAACTGAATTATATCTTCTTTTATAGTATTATTTTCACCATTATACTCTTTTAATGCTGCTGCAAGATATAATACAAATGTAATTTTACCAAATTCAGAAGGCTGAAATCCTATACCTCCAAACATAACCCAGTTTGTAGCACCATTTAATTCAGTTCCAAATAATAATGCCATTGGCATAAATATTATTGTTGCAATAAGATATGCTTTTTTAAATTTAAATAAATCCTGAAAATCTGATATAGCAACAACACATACAGTAAATACAATACTTCCTGCACAATACCATACAAGCTGTTTAACTGCTACTGATGTATCAAGTCTGTATAATACAGCTATACCTATTACAGATAATATTCCAGCAAAAGTTATTAAAAATTTATCTCCTTCAGGATAAAATTTTCTTATTAAAATCTGGCTTATACTAATAAATCCACATACTATAAATCCCATTTTTATTGCAGAATAATCAATTGGATCTTTTAAAATAGCCAGATTTGTAAATAAAGCAAGACATAAAATGTACGTTAATAACAATAACATTACTTCATCTTTTCTAATTTTTATTCCCAACTTATATCAAACCTTTCTTTAACACATAATGCACAATATTCATACATAATAATGATTATACAGCCTAAGTATGGTAATCATTATTTTTGAATGTATATTGTGCATTTTTAACTTATTGTTTTATAATACAATCTTAAATACTGAATTTCCTATTTTTATTTCATCTTTATTAGATAATTGTGCTTTATTATTTAATCTTCTTCCATTTAAAAATGTTCCATTTGTACTATTCAGGTCTTCTAAAAATAATTTATCGTTTCTTACAATTATACATGCATGATTTCCAGAAACGTGCTGATCTGTAAGCTTTATTGAATTACCTTCTTTTCTTCCTATGGTTAATTCTAATCTTATTGGAATTATTGAGCCTTCTTTTAAATCAGAATTTCCTCCATTATTTAATACCTCAAGTCCATAACTCTTGCCTCTGTTAACTGGTCTTTTTCTTTTGCCTCCATTTTTAACATCCTTATACATTATTTTTAATGCATAATATATTATTACATAAAGTATTACTATAAAAAACAATCCAAATATGCCAGTAAGCAATTTACTAAAATCCATATTTTCCACCTCTATATATTTTTCCTATATATAATAATGATTATACAATAAATTTTTAACTATGACATAAAAATTTCTAACTTTTATCTCTAATTTGCAGTAGATGCATATTATTTAAGAGGCTGTTGTATAAAATATGTTTTATATCTCTAGTATTTATATAAATCATAATTTGAACTAAGTAATAGGTAAGAAGTAAGAGTTTAGGAAATTTTTCTTACAGAAAAATAAATTATAAGTTTTATAAAATGCTTTAACACATTAATTGATCAGTATAAGTAGATTTTGAAAGGAAACTTATTATTGCATAATAAGGGCTAATTTCTATCAAAATCATAGATTTTAAGAAATTATGCCTGCAATAATATAATAAAAAATCTGAAAGATTTTTCTCCTAATCTCTTACTTCTTACCTCTTAGTTCTTACTTAATTAAATTCTAATTTATTAAAAAGAAAAGGAACTGCACACTAATTATTTAGTACAAAGCAGCCCCTATTCTTTATTTATTTAAATATGGAGCCAAATAATGTCCTGTATATGATTTTTCTTCATTGCAGATAACTTCAGGTGTACCACATTTTATTACTGTACCACCCTTATCTCCACCTTCTGGTCCAAGATCAATTATATAATCAGCACATTTTATCATATCAAGATTATGTTCAATTACTACTACTGTATTTCCTGCATCAACAAGTTTTTGAAGAATTGATGTAAGCCTGTTTACATCATCTATATGAAGCCCAGTACTTGGTTCATCCAAAATGTATAATGTCTTTCCTGTACTTCTTTTTGATAATTCATAAGCAAGTTTAATTCTTTGAGCTTCTCCACCAGATAACTGAGTAGACGGCTGGCCTAATTTTATATATCCAAGTCCAACTTCATATAAAGTTTTAAGTTTATTTTCTATTTTGGGTATATTTTCAAAGAATCTTAAGGCTTCTTCAACAGTCATATCTAATACTTCTGAAATATCTTTACCCTTATATTTTACTTCAAGAGTTTCACGATTGTATCGCTTTCCTTTACATACATCACAAGGAACATATACATCAGATAAAAACTGCATTGGTATTTTTACTATACCATCTCCACTGCAGGCTTCACATCTTCCACCTTTAATATTGAAGCTAAATCTTCCAGGTTTATATCCTTTCATTTTTGCTTCCTGAGTCTGAGCAAATAATTCTCTTATTAAATCAAATGTTCCAGTATATGTTGCAGGGTTAGAACGTGGTGTTCTTCCTATAGGACTTTGATCAATATCAATTATCTTATCTATATTTTCATATCCTTTTATTTCTTTATGTGCTCCAACCGGGTTTTTACTTCTGTTTACAAGTTTATTTAATCCCTTATATAATATTTCATTAACAAGTGTACTCTTACCAGAGCCAGAAACTCCTGTCACAAATGTTAATGTTCCAAGAGGAATGCTAACATTTATATTTTTTAAATTATTCTCTTTTGCACCTGTTATAGTAATTTTATTTCCATTACCTTTTCTTCTCTTTTCAGGAGCTTCTATGAATTTTTTATGTGTTAAATACTGACCAGTTATTGATCTTTCACATTTTTCAATATCCTGAAGAGTTCCTGCTGCAACTATTTCCCCGCCATGTTCACCAGCCCCAGGACCTATATCAACAATATAATCAGCTGCTTTCATAGTATCTTCATCATGTTCAACAACAACAACAGTATTTCCTACATCTCTAAGATTTTTTAATGCCTGTATAAGCCTGTCATTATCTCTCTGATGAAGTCCAATACTTGGTTCATCAAGTATATATAAAACCCCCATAAGTGAAGAACCTATTTGTGTTGCAAGTCTTATTCTTTGAGCTTCTCCGCCTGATAATGTTCCAGAACTTCTTGATAGTGTAAGATAATCTAATCCTACAGTAACTAAAAACTGAAGTCTGTTTTTTATTTCTTTTACTATCTGCTCACTTATAATTTTATCTTTAGGGCTAAATTGAACATTATTAATAAAATCAAGTTCATCTTGTATTGACATCTGACAAAACTCATATATGTTTTTATCTGCAACAGTAACAGCTAATGCTTCTCTGCTAAGTCTTGCTCCTTTACATTTAGGGCATGCATTATTACTCATATATTGTTCTATATCTGTTTTTATATCATCTGAATTTGTTTCTTTATATCTTCTGTACAGAATATTTATTTCCCCTTCATATGGATAATTATATGTAGCTTTTACCCCTTCTTTAACATAATCAACTTTAAGATTTTTACCATTAGTACCATATAAAATTAAATCCAGCTCTTCTCTTGTAAAATCTTTTATAGGCTTATCTAAATCAATATTATATTCTCTGCTTAATGCTTTTAATATTGCAAAAGTCCATGAATCTTCTTTTAATCTTCCATTTCCCCAAAATGCAATTGCACCTTTCATTATGCTTAGTTCTTTATTTGGAAGAACTAAATCCTCATCTATTTCCATTAATGTTCCTAGTCCATCACAATGATCGCACTTACCAAATGGCGAATTAAATGAAAACATTCTTGGTGCTAATTCACCTATGCTTATTCCACAATCAGGACATGCAAAGTTTTCACTAAATAATTCATCTTCTCCACCAATAACATTAACAATAACAAATCCTTCTGCCATTTTTAATGCAGCTTCTACAGATTCTCCAACTCTTAATTGAACTCCATCTTTTATGACAATTCTATCAATAACAGCTTCAATGTTATGTTTCTTATTTTTATCCAGTTTTACTTCATCTTCTGTTAAGTCATAAATTTCACCATCAATACGTGCTCTTACATAACCCTTTTTCTTTATACTTTCTAATAATTTTTCATGAGCACCTTTTCGTCCTCTTATTATAGGAGCTAATATTTGAATTTTAGTTTTTTCCTCATGTGATAAAATCTTATCCACAATTTGATCAACAGATTGTTTAGAAATCACTTTGCCACATTTAGGACAATGTGGCACACCAACTCTTGCATATAATAATCTTAAATAATCATATATTTCTGTTATAGTTCCAACTGTTGAACGTGGGTTTTTGCTTGTAGTTTTCTGATCTATTGAAATTGCTGGTGATAATCCTTCTATATATTCAACATCGGGTTTATCCATCTGACCTAAAAATTGCCTTGCATAAGAAGATAATGACTCTACATATCTTCTCTGACCTTCTGCATATAATGTATCAAATGCTAAAGAAGATTTTCCTGAACCTGATAATCCAGTAAATACAACAAGCTTATCTCTTGGTATTTCTAAATCAACATTTTTTAAATTGTTAACTTTTGCGCCTTTAATTATTATTTTATCCTTCATGGTTACCCCCTTCTTCACTATTTTATTTAGTGAACAATTCACTTTTTATTATTATGAATCCATAAGATCCTGTATTATATCTCTTAATTCAGCAGCTCTTTCAAATTGCAGATTCTTTGCAGCATCAAGCATTTCTTCTTTGTATTGTTTAATTAACTTATCTTTTTGTTTCTTAGTAAGTTTTCCATTTTCATTACTGCTTTTATATTCTGCAACTTCCTCTGCTGCTTTTGTTGCTTCTATAACCTCACGTATATCTTTGATTATTGTTTTTGGAACAATACCATGTTTTTTGTTATATTCCTGTTTAATTTTTCTTCTTCTTTCTGTTTCCTTAATTGCCTTATCCATGGATTTTGTTATAGTGTCAGCATACATTATAACTTTACTTTCAGAATTTCTGGCTGCTCTTCCTATAGTCTGTATCATTGATGTTTCAGATCTTAAAAAACCTTCTTTATCTGCATCAAGAATGGCAACCAAAGCAACTTCTGGTATATCAAGCCCTTCTCTTAAAAGGTTAATACCAACAAGAACATCATATTCTCCAAGTCTTAAATCACGGATTATCTCCATTCTTTCTATAGTTTTAACATCTGAATGCATATATGTTGTTTTTATTCCAAGCTCAATTAAATACTTTGTCAGATCTTCTGCCATTCTTTTTGTTAATGTAGTTATTAATACTCTAAATCCCTTTTCTATTGTCTTATTAATTTCTCCATATAAATCATCAATCTGCCCCTTAACTGGTCTTATTATAATCTCAGGGTCAATTAATCCTGTAGGTCTTATTATCTGTTCAGCCACTTCATCTGAATTATCAAGTTCATATTCTGCCGGGGTTGCACTTACAAATACAACCTGATTAATTTTATCTTCAAATTCAGCAAATTTAAGAGGTCTATTATCAAATGCACATGGAAGTCTGAAACCATAGTCAATAAGAGTATTTTTTCTAGACCTGTCACCTGCATACATTGCCCTTACCTGAGGAAGTGTAACATGACTTTCATCTATAAACATAAGATAATCATCTGGAAAATAATCAAGAAGTGTTTGTGGCGGAGTTCCTGGTGATCTTCCATCAAGTATTCTTGAATAATTTTCAATTCCACTACAATATCCCATTTCTCTCATCATTTCTATATCATAATTTGTTCTTTGTCTTATTCTTTGTGCCTCAAGAAGCTTATCCTGAGCAGTAAGCTCTCTTACTCTGTCCTCAAGTTCATCTTCTATTCTTATAATTGAACGATCAAGAACTTCTTTTGATGTAGCAAAGTGAGATGCAGGAGTTATGGCAACATGATTACGTTCACCTAATATATTGCCTGTTAATACATCAAATTCTCTTATTCTTTCAATTTCATCACCAAAGAATTCAATTCTTATTCCTTTATTTGAAGTATTAGCTGGTACAATATCAAGATAATCTCCTCTTACTCTAAATGTACCCCTTGAAAAATCAATATCATTTCTTTCATATTGGATTTCAACAAGTTTTTTAATTATCTCATCTCTTTCTTTTTCCATACCTTTTCTAAGACTTATTGTAAGCTTTTTATATTCATCAGGATTACCAAGTCCATATATACATGACACTGAAGCTACAATTATTACATCTCTTCTTTCAAATAAAGCAGATGTAGCTGAATGTCTTAATTTGTCTATTTCCTCATTTATAGAAGCATCTTTTTCTATAAATGTATCTGTCTGCGGAACATATGCTTCTGGCTGATAATAGTCATAATAAGATACAAAATACTCAACTATATTATCTGGAAAAAACTCTTTAAATTCTCCACATAGCTGTGCTGCCAAAGTTTTATTATGTGCAAGAATTATTGTTGGTTTTTGAACCTTTTCTATTATATTTGCCATTGTGAAAGTTTTTCCTGAACCTGTTACACCTAATAATGTCTGTGCTCTGTGGCCTGCATTAATTGAATCTACCAATTTATCTATAGCTTGTGGCTGATCTCCAGTCGGTTTAAATTTTGAATGAATTTTAAACTCGCCCATTACTTTGTCTCCTCCATTCGAACAAATATTCGCATATATTCATTTTACTTTTCCTTCCTCTTTAAGTCAATAAAATCTAACAAATACTTAATACTTTTATTATTAACTTATATTAAAAACTTATTATTAATTTAATACATATAATCTATAAATTGCGTAGCAATTTATTCAAAGTAAGAACTAAAAACTAAGAACT
>CAZLOP010000018.1:0-3471 GCA_964561205.1 uncultured Clostridium sp.
TATTTGAAACTAATCCGCAGTTTTCGCTGCAGGTTATAGATATATTATTAGGTGGAAATGGAATAAGAAAGATATCAACAAAAGAGTTCTCTGATATTGATAAAAATATAATGAGACAAATAACCAGTGGGATGATAAGTAATTTAAAATTAGCCTGGGAATCAGTTTTAGAAGTTGAGCCTGAGGTTGAAGGGATTGAAACAAATCCTGCAATTAATCAGACATTAGCACCTAATGACCCAGTTGCATTGATTACTTTTTCAGTAGAAATGAATAAGAGAAGTACTTTTATAAATATGTGTATTCCATATTTGAGTATAGAAAAAATATTAGATAAGCTTGTGGTTCAATATTCATTTCAAAATACAGATGAAGCACTTATAGCTGATTCAAGAGCTAAAATTGAAGAAGGAATTAACAAAGTTGATGTTGAAATAGTGGCTGAATTGGGTAGAACTAGTAATTTGACAGTAGATGATTTCTTAAGGTTAAATATCGGTGATGTTATTAAACTTGATAATAAGAGCTCATCCCCAATAAAGGTATATGTAGGAAGTGAAGAATGCTACTATGCTAAGCCTGGTATTTCAGGAAAGAATATGGGTGTTATTATATTAGATGTAACAGATAAGGAAGTGAATGGGAATGAGCAATGATTTTTTATCACAAGATGAAATTAATGCTTTGCTGTCTGGAGGAGACGAAGGAAGCAAACCAAATAATGAAACAAATGATAATGGAGCATTAGGAGCTGATGCAATAACTGAAATAGACAAAGACTTACTCGGGGAAATTGGAAATATTTCTATGGGGTCAGCATCTACAGCTTTATATCAGTTAATTAACCAACAAGTTAACATTACAACACCAGTTGTTTCTGTAACAACTTTAAGGGAAATTAAAGAAGGTTTTGAAACTCCTAATATAGTTCTTGATATAGAATATATAACAGGAATAGTTGGAAGAAATATATTAATTGTAAAGATTCAGGATGGAATGGTTATTTCTAATTTGATGATGGGGGGAGATGGTCAGGTAGACCCATCTGTTTCAACATTATCAGAAATAGAAATTAGTGCTGTATCAGAAGCTATGAATCAAATGATAGGTTCAGCTGCTACTTCTATGGCAACTATGTTTGGAAGAAAAGTAGATATATCACCACCAACATCTAAAGTTATAGAAGATGGAGGTCTGCCTATTTCAGATAAGATACCAGAAGATCAGCCAATAGTAAAGGTATCTTTCAAAATGACTATAGGTGATATTGTAGATAGTAATATAATGCAGATTTTCCCAATAGAAACTGCAAAAAATATTGTTGCTATTATGACTGGTGAAGATAAAGGTACAGATGTTCCAGAGCAGGTTGAAAGTAAGGAAGTACAACAAACTCCAGTATCTGCACCACAAGCACAGCCACAGGCAGCACCACAACAGCCAATGTATGCGCCACAGCCACAGGCAGCACCACAGCAGCCGATGTATGCGCAGCAGCCACAATATTCACAGCCAATGTATGCACCACAGCCACAATATCAGCAGCCAGTTGAAGTGCATCAGGCAGCATTTGAACCAATAATGCAGCAGCCTGGCGTTCCGCCAATGAAGAATATGGATTTAATCCTTGATGTTCCATTGGATATATCAGTAGTACTTGGAAGAACAAAGAAGAGTATTCAGGATATATTAAATTTAGGTACAGGTTCCTTGATAGAACTTGAAAAATTAGCTGAAGAACCAGTTGAAATATTAGTTAATGGAAAGCAGATTGCACTTGGGGAAGTTGTTGTAGTTGATGAAAACTTTGGTGTAAGAATAACAAGTATTGTAAGCAATGCAGAAAGAATAAAATCATTGAAATAAATTGACAAAATAAAGAAGGGGTTATACCCTTTTTTATTTTGTCAATTTTTAAATAACAAATATGCTAAACTTAATTGAAAAGTGTACGATAAAATAAATAACAAAAAAAGAATGGAGAAATGATTATGAGTATTAGTAGAATAATAAATCAAGCATATGTAAATTCATATAATACAAATAAAGTAACACAGATTGACAAAGCAAGAGAAGTAAAGTCTACTGATAGAATTGAAATTTCATCATTAGGAAAAAGTCTGAAGGATTATTCACTAAATGGAGAAATAGATAATGCTAAAAAGGTGGCTGAGCTTAGAATGCAGGTTCAAAGTGGAACTTATAATATAAATGCAAAGCTTACAGCAGAAAGCATGATAAAGTCTATGAAAGGGATATAAACTGAATGAATGAAGAACTTATTAGATTAATTAAAGAGCAGGACAGCAAGTTGAATGATTTATTGCAGTTATTGGAAAATCAAAGAAGTATGATAAGAAAAAAAGATGCTATAGGATTAGAATGTCTTGTAGATGAAATTAATGACTGTAGTAAAAAAATTGCAGAGATAGAGCTTCAAAGAAGAAATCTAATTGGAAAAATAAGTTTAACTCAATATATTGAAAAGCAAGGAGATAAAATTCTTGAAGAAGCTTATAAAGAAATAAGGAATACATTAGACAAAGTTAAGGAACGAAAAGAAAGTAATGAAATGCTTCTAAAACAAGAACTCAGTTTTACTGCAAGAATTTTAGCAATTCTTAATCCAGATAGAAATATAAAAACTTATAATTCTTATGGAGGACTAAGAAGATAAAAAATAATCAATAATTAATCACTGTTTTTACAGTAATTAAATTAAATATGAATAATCAAGGAAGTTAAATATATACAGGGATGTTATTATTGAAAGGAAGATATAAATGGCAGGATTATTGGATACATTTACTATATCTAAAAGAGGATTAAATGTACAACAATCAAACATCAATACTTCAGCGCATAATATAACAAATGCAAATACTGAAGGTTATTCTAGACAGAGATCAGTAATTGAAACAACAAGACCTTTTGGCGGCAGCAACAAATGGGAGACATTAAGAGCTGGTCAGGTTGGAACAGGGGCTCAGGTTACTGCAATACAAAGAGTTAGGAATTTATTTTTAGATTATCAGGTTCGTGATAAACTTACTCAGACAGGTACAGCTGACTTGAAATATACTTATTTGTATCAGGCAGAAAGTATTTTAAATGATTCTTCAGATACAGGGATACAAAATGAATTAAATAAGTTTTTTAGTAAGTTTCAGGAATTATCAAAGACACCAGGTTCAACATCTAATAGAACAAATGCAGTATCTCAAGCAGAGTCTTTAGCCAGTATGTTAAACAGTAAATATACTCAGCTTGAAACAAAGAAGGAACAAATGCAGCAAGTGCTTGAAAATAATGTTTCTGAAATAAACGGAATATTAGATAATATTAACAGTTTAAATAAGCAGATAAGAAGTGTTGCAGTTGTTGGAATGACACCAAATGATTTAATGGATCAGAGAGATTTATTGCTTGATAAATTAAGTAGTAAATTTGGAATTGAAGTTGACAGAGATG
>CAZLOP010000018.1:3481-13096 GCA_964561205.1 uncultured Clostridium sp.
TTGACAATGTCTGAATTAGAGTATAGTCAAAATACAACAGTTAATGGAGTAAATAAGACTGCAACAAAATTAGTAAGTTCAGATCCTAATGATGCATATTTAAGATTTGCTGCTATTACTAGTGTTGAACAAACAAATACTTCATTTCCAGCTGATGTTACAGTTAAATATAGTAGTGATGGAGGAAAGACCACAAATACATTAACATTAACTGGAGTTTCTGAAAAGCAATTGGAAACAATAAAAGAAAAAAGGATTTTACTTACAGATCAGGATGGAAAAATAAATGGTACACCGACTAGTTTTGCAGATTTAAATAAAGTTACATTTAATGGAGAAAAACCTGTACTTAGAGGTGAATTAGCAGGAAATATGCAGGCACAGGAAGAAATTCAAACAAAAATGAATGAATTGGATGTTTTGGCTGCTACACTTGCATATACTGTTAATGCTATTCAAACAGGTACTACAGAGCAGGCAGGAGTTGCTACAACATTAACAGATGCAAATGGTGCTCAATATAATGCAGAATTAATTTTTGTAGTACAAAATTCAGATGGAACTCAAGGAACTGATTCTGGAATAACAGCTAAAAATATTTCTGTAAACAAAGACATAGTAAATGATACAAGTAAATTAATATGTGGTGAAAATGTTGCTGATGTAAGTGGAGATAAGGCTGGAACAAGAGCTTTGGCAATAGCAAATTTAGCTACAATAAAAATTAATTTATCCCAGATTAATTCTGATGATGCTACAACATATAAAGATAGGGCGACATTTTTTGATAATTCTGGAATGGAATTTAAAGACAGCACAATTAATCAGGATTTAACCACAGATTCAAATGGGACAACAATAAAAGACTATTATACGACAATTGTAGGAAAATTAGGAACATCCATAGAATCAGTTAAATCTGAACTTACAACATGTACAGAAGAGCTTGAAGAATATGATGAGCAGAGATTGTATCATTAGATGAAGAAATGACAGACATGATAACATTTCAGCATGCATATCAGGCAAATGCAAAAATGATAAATACAATAGATCAATTACTGGATGTTGTAATTAATGGATTAAAGGCATAAGAGAGGTGATATAAAAAATGAATAGAATAACAAATTCAATGATGACAAACAGATATTTAAACAATATGCAGAGAAATTTAAAAAATATGAGTACAATTCAAAATCAGTTGGCAACTGGTAAAGAAATTTCAAGAGCATCACAAAATCCATTTGTAGCTACAAGAAATAAACAGTTAAATAATGAGATATTTGAAAATACTCAGTATAATCAAAATATCAGAGATACATCAAATTGGCTTGATACAACAGATACAGCTCTTGCTCAGGCAGGAAATGTTATGGCAAGAATTAAAGAGCTTATGATTAAAGCAGGTGATGGTGCTTATAGTGAAGATGAAATAGGCACTATAAAAAGTGAAATTGTGGAAAAATCAAAAGAATTTGCTCAAATTTTAAATACCACATTTGAAGGAGAATATATTTTTGGTGGAACAAAATCAAATACAAAACCTGTAACTGTAGATGCTAATGGTACAATAACTTATGCGGATAAAGATGGAAATCCTATTTATACAGGAGGAAATTCAATAACTTTAAACAATGGCTTAGTACCATTGACAACAGACGGAAGAATTGATAGTACACCTGTTACAAGTAATACAGATCCTAAAAAATATGCATATGACCAAATAAGTAAACATCTTAAAACAGAAATATCAGCAGGAGTAGTTGTGGAATATAACAGAAATGCATGTGATATTTTAGAATTTACTGATTCTAGTTTACCTCAAGGTTCACAAAATGTAAATGTTATGGATGAAATGGCAAAATTGGTTGATAGTCTTACAAAATTATCAGATACAGATACAACCAATGATGCTGATGCAGAAGCATATATGAGTGGTGAGGGTCTTACAAGAATGGATTCTATAATAAAAAATATATTAACCAACAGATCAGCAGTAGGTACAATGGAAAATAGAATGAAAAGTGCATTAGAGACAAATGAAGACCAGTCATATAACATGACAGAAATTTTGTCAGGAACTGAAGATATTGATTTTACACAAAAAACAATGGAATATGCAGTAATGCAGACAGTTTATACTGCTTCATTACAAACAAGTTCAAAGGTATTAATGAATACTATAATGGACTATATTTAGGCAGGAGTGAAATAGATGATATTAAAAACAAAGGTACATGGTGACATTGAATATGAAGAAAAGGATGTTTTGACTTTTAATAAAGGAATTCTTGGATTTGAAAATTTAAATAAATTTATTCTTGTTGACTTAAAAGAGTTTGAACCTTTCAAATTATTTCATTCTTTAGAAAATGATGAAGTGGGAATAATAGTAATATCACCTTATGATTTCTTTGAAAAATATAAGGTTAAGCTTACCAATGAAGTAATAAAAAACCTTCAGATAGAAAATCCTGAAGATGTATTTATTGTTACAACAGTCACATTAAATTCAGATGTGAAAAAAATTACAACTAATCTTCAGGGACCAATAATAATTAATGGAAAAACAAAATTAGGTGAACAAATGATAATAGATAATGCAAAATATAAAGTAAAAGAGCCACTTATAAAGGAGTGATTATATGCTTATAATAAGTAGAAAAAAAGGTGAATCACTCATGATAGGTGATGACATAGAAATTACAATAAGTCGTGTAGATGATGGGACAGTAAAACTTGGAATAAAAGCTCCAAAGTCTGTATCAATTTTAAGAAAAGAGTTATATGAACAGATTGAAAAGGAAAATATTAAGGCTGCTAAAGTAGATATAAATATGTTGAAAAATATTAAGAAAAAATAATATTTATAATATCAGGGAAGGTGATAAACATGGATGTTAATGCTTTTAGCAAAAATTATGAATATCTGCAAAGAAAAACTGAAAACAACAGTATTTCTCAATATTCAAATATAGCTGTAGATAATAAGAAAATTGATAAATCTTCTATTGTACCTAAAAATGAAAAAGATTCAGGGGCAAAAGACAATAAAGAGGATGATGTAGATAAAGAAGAAATGGAGGCTGCATTAAAGAAACTTAATAAATTTTTAGAGGATGAAAAGACTCATGCAGAATATGAAAAACATGAAGATCTGGGTACAATGATGGTAAGAATAGTAGAAGATGATACAGACAAAATAGTTGTAGAGCTTCCGCCTAAAAAGGTATTAGACATGGTAGCAAGTATCTGCAAGCAGGTTGGTATTTTAGACAAAAAGGCATAGAATTTTTATATAATAAGGAGGAAATGTCTTTATGGAATTCAGGTTAAATAAAATAGATTCAGATATTATTGAAAGAATGCAGGATGATTTCCGATCAGATAAAATACATGAATCAAAAGAAGAAGGAGCTGTAAGAAAGCTAAAAAGTGATGAACATAATAATTTTAACGATGGAAAGCAGAATGCAAAAAAGAAAAGACCAAAAAGGATGATAAGTATAGATGCAGTAAAATTCAGTAATATTATGGTAAAAGTAGAAGCGGAAAAAGTGGATATGATAAACGATGAAGATTCTAAGGGATTAAACTTAGATGCTAAAAAATAGGAGGGTTTGAGAATGTATCCAAATGGGTATAATATATACAAAAGTAATAGTGTTAATTATGCTTCAAAAGATCAGTTATTATTAATGCTTGTAGATGGAGCTGTTAAATTCGCAAAAATCTCAAGACAGGCAATATTAGATAAAGATGTAAAAAAGGCTCATACTAATTTGATGAAAACACAGGAGATTTTTATTGAATTGATGGTAAGTCTGGATACTAATCAGGCTGAATGGACAAATGAACTTATGCAGATTTATGCTTTTATTAAAGATAAACTTGTAGAAGTAAATATGAAAAAGGATATTAAAACAATGGATGAAATTATGCCATTAATAATACAGGTAAGGGATTTGTGGCATGAAGTATACAAAAAGTCTAAACAAGAGTTATATTAATAAAAATTTAAATAAAGTGAATGACATAAATCTTGTTTTTTACAAGCCTTATATATAATGTTAAGAAAATATGATTAATCTAATAATAAGAATGAGGAGTGATATATATGAGTACATCTGGAGTTTCAAGAACAAGAGCAACTAATCTTACAGGACTTATTGATATTGATGCTTTGGTAGAAGCTAATTTAATAAGACAAAAAACTAAATTAAATACTGCAACTCAAAAATTAAAGGTTCAGCAGTATAAACAGGAGCAATACAGAGAAATTCAAAGTAAAGCAAAAACATTTTACAATAAGTATTTTGATGTTTTAAGCGGAGACAGTCTTTTTAATTCAAAAACTTATAATGTAATGAAAGCAACATCAACTGACAGTACAAATGTTACAGCAACAGCAAGCACTAAAGCTAAAGCTGGAAATTATTCTGTTACAGTTACAAGTTCTGCTCAGGCTGCAAAATTTCAAATGACAGAGCAGGATTTTTTAGATAATGATAGGATTGCAATTAACAATGAAATTTATACATTATCAGGAACTGATGCAAAAGAAAGAGCAGCTAATCTTCAAAAACAGCTTACAGAAAAAGGTGTAAATATTGAAGCAAAATTTAGTGAGTTTGTTGATAGTGGTAAGGGTGGATTAATAATCCAGACTACTGATACTGGTGCAGATGCTGAGTTGTCTATAGTTTTAGAAAATAATATAGCAGCGGCTTTTAACAATATAACAGTAAATTCTGGTAAAGATGCAGCATCTGATGCATTGCTAAGTAATGTGAGTACTTTCTTTAGTGATTTAGAAGATGAAGGAACAAGAAACAACTTAGAGAATGGAAGCTATTTCTCTATTAATGATAATGGTATTAAGTTGAGCCAGGATGCAATTGAAAAAATGCGTGTTGAAATTGACGACAACAAAAGACTTGATATTTTAAAAGATTCATTAAATGAAGGGATTGCTGCTGATAATGATTTAAAAGGAAAATATACAGCAGAAGTTGAAAATGGAAATATTGTATTTAAAGCTGTAAATAGTGAGAATAGTTTCCAATGTAAAGTAAATAATTCAGATGTGAATGTTACTGCCGGATATGCTTCAAAGTCAGATGTAATATCCATAAATGATGTTATTGGAGATGGAACAAATGCTGATTTAATAATTAATGGAGAAACTATTTCTTTTGATAAAACAGCAGCAGACAAAAGAGCAAGCTTAAAAGATGCACTTGATGCTAAAGGATATACCTTAAATGATGATAATACTATAGTAAGTAAATCAACAAGTGGATCTGCATCTAAATTTACATGTCAAGTAAAAGATAATACTAAGGCTGTTGGTGAATTATCTTCAACAACAGCAGCAGCTGCTGGTTTAGGAAGCGTAATTAAAGGTTCTGATGCAGAAGTAACAATTAGAGATCTTAATACAGGCTTGGAGTATACACATAAAGGTGGATCAAATGAAATAGAACTTGATGATGTAACATTTAAGATTGATAGAAATGCAGCTGTAGGCAGTACAACAAATATAACTGTAAAAGCAGATGGAACAGAATTAAAAGACAAAATTGTTGAATTTATTGATGATTATAATGATTTATTAGGCAGCATAAATACAAAACTATATGAAAAGTATGACAGAAATTATCTTCCATTAACAGATGAAGATAAAGAAGGTTTGACTGACAAAGAAATAGAACAATTAGAAACTAAGGCAAAAACAGGGCTTTTAAGAAATGATTCATTTCTATCAAATTTTGCTGATGATATGAAAATGACTATGTCAAGTGTAATGAGAAGTGAATGGGGAGGAAGCAGTGCTGGATTAAGCCTTGAAAAAATTGGAATTAAGCCGGTTCAAGATTATACATCTAAAAACGGTTTGTTTACAGTAGATGAAGATACTTTGCTTGAAGCAATAGAAAGCAACATTGATGGAGTAAAAGAACTGTTTACAAGAGGAAGCGGTAATATAAGTTCAAGTGAAAGTGATGGTATATTTGTTAAATTAAAGAATAATCTTTATGAACATGCAACTGGAACTTTTTCAAGACTTGCTGAGAGAGCTGGTGTTGCAGATGGAGTTACTGCAAATACAAATGAAATGACAAAAGATATTGAGGATAGAAAGAAACAGATAGCTCTTATGGAACAAGCTCTTAAAGATAAGGAGGATGCATTGTATACCAGATACTCAACACTTGAAAGCACTCTTGCATCTCTTCAATCACAACAAAGTTCTTTAGCTTCATATTTCCAATAAAATTGAAGGATAACATGTATGAATGTTGATGAATTGTTACAAAAATATAAAGAAATATCTTTATCAATTGCTGAAAAATTAAAAAATGATGAAGATGTTTTAGGACTTTTTAAGTCCAGAGAAAATATTATAAAAGAAATTGAAGAACTGGATGAAGAGAAGAGTACTATAGCGAATAAAATTAAGAAGCTTGGTATTATGGAGCTTGATAAGGAACTTGAAGAACTTATAAAAAATAATATGGATTATATTAAAAAAGAATTAGTGAAGGTAAGAAAATCAAAACAGGCTTACAGTAAATATTCGGGATTTAATTCAAATGCTGTTATATTCAGCACAAAAAAATAAATTAAAAAAAATAAAAAAAGTTTAAAAAAAAGCTAAAGTAAATAATATGAGTGACGAAAATATAAATGTAAAGCTTATAAGCTATTAGCTCTTAAGAGTTAATATATATTAAAAAGAGACATGGATGTCAACAATTTTAAAATCAGGGAGGAATTTATTATGGTAATTTCACACAATCTTAATGCTATGAATGCTCATAGACAAATGAAAACAAACACAGGTAATACTGGAAAATCAATTGAAAAATTAAGCTCAGGTTTAAGAATCAACAGAGCTGGTGATGATGCTGCAGGTCTTGCAATATCTGAAAAAATGAGATCTCAAATCAGAGGTTTAAACCAAGGTTCAACTAATGCTCAAGATGGTATCTCAATGGTACAAACTACTGAAGGTGCATTAACTGAAACTCACGCAATGTTACAAAGACTTAAAACTTTAGCAGTTCAATCAGCTAATGGTACTTACACTGATTCAGACAGAGTATTAATCCAAAAAGAAGTTGCTCAATTAACTTCTGAAATCACTAGAATTGCAACTCAAACTGAATTCAACGGTGTTAAAGTATTAGCATCAGCTAATACTGTTGCATTCCAAATTGGAAATAAGTCTGGATTTGAAATTTCAGTAACTATGAAATCAATGGGTGCTACTAACTTAGGTATTGATACATTATCATTATCTTCAGCATCTAGTGCAAAAGCTGCTTTAGCTACAATTGATGCTGCTATCAATACAGTTTCTGAACACAGAGCTACTCTTGGTGCTGTTCAAAACAGATTAGAACATACAATTGCTTCTACTGATACAACAGCAGAAAACTTACAAGCATCAGAATCTAGAATAAGAGATACTGATATGGCTAAAGAAATGATGGAATACACTAAGAGCAATATCTTAACTCAAGCTGCTCAATCAATGTTAGCTCAAGCTAATAGTGCTCCAAACTCTGTATTATCATTATTACAATAGTCTGGTTAAAAAAAGATATTCCTTTTTTGGGAATATCTTTTTTTTTACCCAATTAACTATATGGAGGGAATATGCTTATTACAGATTATAATTATGAAATAGAAGAGTCTAAGGATGGTTTTAAAATAATAAAAATTAACAGGGAAGGCAAAATAATTTATGCAGGCAGCAGGTATAATGTAAAGCGTGACATTGAAAAATTAATTTCCCAGATTAAAGGTAATAAATTTGAAAATGATATACTTATAATTTATGGACTAGGTGCTGGAGAACATATAAGAGAGTTAAGAAAAATATATAATAATAAAATAATAGTGTTTGAACCAAATAAAAAGGTTTATAATTCTATTGGAAAATCACAATGGATAAGTGAGGACAAAAATATTCAAATTATCTGTTGTGAAAGAGAGGAATTAATAAAAACTGTTAAAGAGAATATAAATGATTTTAATTATAAAAATTCAGAATATCTTTTTTATGCTAATTATGATAAAGTATATCATAAGGAAATGATGGAGTTTTTCAATACAATAAATAATTATATTGTAACACTGGCTATGGATGTAAATACAAAAAGAGCATTTTTTTATACTTGGTTTGAGAATTTAATAAAAAGTATAAAATACATAATTAAAGGAATTCCAGCAGATTTGTATAATGAAAAGTTTAGAAATATTCCAGCAGTTATAGTATCTGCAGGACCATCTTTAAGTGATAATATAGATATGTTAAAAAAAGCTGGAAATATGCTTATAATTAGTGGAGGAAGAACATTAGGTCCTTTATTGGAAAGAGAAATTATGCCTGATATTTTAGTTGTTGCAGATTCTACACAAAGAAATTATACACTGGTAAAAGATTATCTGGATAAAATCAATGTTCCTCTTTTGTTTTCAGAAAGTGCAAATCTCAATATATTAAATGAGCATAAAGGGATTAAATTATTCTATTCTTATAATGATATAATAGATAAAATAGCAGAAAGAAAAATGACACATATTTCTACAGGGGGGTCTGTTGCACATGCAATGGCATCATATGCAGCCAATATTGGATGTAATCCTGTTATATTTATTGGACAGGATTTTGCTTACAGTTATGATAAGACACACTCAGAAATTGCAGAAAATAAGGATGGAAGCTATAATTATGAAATTGCCAAAAGAGATGATGATATATATGTAGAAGCCATACATGGAGAAAAAATAAGAACAAGCTTGGTTTTAGATAGTCAGAGACGTGCAATGGAACAAATAATAAGTCTTTATCCAAATACAACTTTTATAAATTCAAGCGAAAGTGGAGCACGAATAAGAGGAACAAAAGAAATCAAGTTTGAAGAAGTACTAAAACAGAATAGCAATGTTAAAAAGCAAAAGATAGAAATGATAGATTATAAAGTTTCCATGAAAAAAAATGCAGAGGAACAATTAGAAAAATTAAAAAATAAAATAAATTCATTAATTATAGATGTAAAATGTTGTATAGATGAAATAGAAAAGGGACATAATTATGATTTGGCAAAAATAATAAGAAAATTAATTGAATATTTTAAAAATGATAGTGTATTTGAAATGATTTTGTATAATAATGTGTATTTATATAAATGCAGCAGTGAAGATGCATTTTATAAAGAAGGTTATAATTTTTGCAGAAATTCACTTAAAATGTTAGAAAATTCATACAAAATAGTGGCAGAAGAATTAGAAATAATAAAGAAAGAATAAAAGCAGACGATAAATAATAGAGGTGAATTTATGCTTACAATAAATTTGGAATATCTATTGGAAAGAAGTAAAGATAATTATTTAATATTAAAAATAAAAAAAGATAATAAGGAAACTTATATTGGAAGTAAATATAGAGTAAGAGCAGATATTGATAAGTTTTTAGAACAATTTAATAAAAATGATAATGAAGACAATGTATTTATTATATATGGAGCAGGTGCAGGAGAACATATTAAAGCAGCTGCAGAAAAATTTAAAAAAAGTTTAATTTTTGTTTTTGAACCTAATATA